>DASZQY010000097.1:0-25450 GCA_035549395.1 Bauldia sp. | reverse complement strand
GGCCTTGCCACAGCGAAACCCCCGGAAACCCATCCGGGTGCACCCACACTGTCTGCCGGCGTCCCGGGAACACCACGTGTCGGATTGAATGGAGAAGACTTCTCCGCTGCGGGATCGCCTCTGTCCGCCGGCGACACTGTGCCCGCTTTCATGTCGGTCGTGTCCGCCAGCTTCAGGACCGCCCAGGCCGCCCTGGCGCGGGTCATCCCCCCGTCAAGAGAACCATCGATCCGCGCGTACCGGACATGGTTGTCCAGCATGAATTGCCGGGTTGCGGGGGCGTTATCGGCGTAGGCGCGGTGCTGTTCCCGGTCCTGGTAGCGGTAATTTGGCAAAGCGCCGCTGTTTACAACCGACCAGTCGGTCATGTCCGTGAACAGTCGATCGGGGTCGTCTTTCAGATCGTCAGGCGAGAGCAGCGGCGCCGTTAGTCCCATGCCTTCAGGATCGGTGCCCGCTATGTCGCGTTCCTGAATGGGATCCCCGCCGCCATAAGATGACCACCCGCCGCTGTGAGCCAGCTTGCCGCCCACATCGAAGTTCGCCTCGATAACGAGCACCGTTGCCCCAAGGTCACGTGCCCTGGTGGCGGCGGTCAATCCTACACTTCCGGATCCGAGCACCACGATGTCCGCTTCGTAGTCCCACTGGATGTCTGCCGGTGAGGCCTCGGCAGGCGCACTGCTCGACGCCGACAGCACTGCCGCACCCAAACCGGCGGCGGCGCCGGCCTTGACGAAATCGCGCCGGCTTACCGCTTTCTCGTCTTGTAGTTTTGGTTCTTTCTTTTTGTCGCGCTTCTTGGCCATCAGGTCTTCTCCCTTGTAGCGCCAACGCCGTCTGCGGACGGCTGATCGCGAGAGGCTCCGGTAACGGAGCTCCCCATGTGGTCTCTGTCTATTGAGGAAAACGCGCAGCGTGGCTTTCGAATACCCGCCCGCTCAAGCACCGCGAACACTCAAGGTGCCGCGGCGTTCTTCGCTGCGCATCCGCTACGGGCTTCCCGGATATTGGGCTTCCTCCCGTCCGGACGACGTCCCGTTCTTCTCCCGCCTTCTTGCGGCGATGTTCGCGCTATACGCGGCCGCACGTTATCGCTCCCTCTTTGTTTCCTAACATACGGCCTGCGCCAGGCCAAGATTGTATGCTGGCATATCGCTAGAATTTGAACGCGCGTCGTGCCAGGCGTGGAGCCCCTGCGTCGGCGTTAACAGCGTGGCAAGAGGAGAAACGACTTGGCGCGAAATAGCAGGAAGCGCGAAAGCGCATCTGCAGGCACTGCCATCCGTGAGATGCAGACCTGGCAGCAAGCGGCGTTGAGCACTCTGACCTGCTGTATCCATGCGCGAGTTATCGCGGCTGATCAGCAGCTATGTCGACACGGCGGTGGCCGAACGTTGGCTCACATCGCTGGCAGGCGATTTGCGATGAGCATCCAACAGAGACCGTCGCTAGTAGCGCGATAGCGAATTGGCCCCGCTATTGGTCCCGAAGATCGCCAAACCGCAGTCCTAGGACAGCAGCCTGCGGCAATGGCGGAGGTAGCAGCGCGTGGGAGCTACAGATCTGCAAGAAACGGCGTTGAAACCACTGGAGTGAGCACGCCGCCTATCGTTGACGAAGACGGCCCAAAGCCGCTGTTCTTTGATTCGCCTGTTCCAGCATCTGGCCGCCGGCAGTGCCTTCCTGAGGTGTGCCCGGCAACGAACGGCGTAGCCGGGCACAAGTTCCGCAGTAGTGACTAGTTCGGCCAGAACTGGTTGTAGACCGCGAGGTACTTGTCGGGATCGGCGTAGAAATCGTCGAGCGAGTTGCCCGGCGCATATTTGACCTCCGACGGCGGCGGCATCACCGGAGCCAGCGGAGAGGGGACGGAATCGAGAGCCGGAGCACGTCCGGAGTCTGCTATCACTTTCTGTCCGTCGGCCGAGATTAGCCAGTTGATGAAGAACTTGGCTGCGTTCGGATGCGCCGCGTTCTTCGTCAGCCAGATGGACTGCACGAAGTTGACGACATTGTCGTAGGCGAAGGCCTTCATCGGTGTGTTCGGATCGATGCCGGAGAGCTGGTTGGCGCTTTGGACCGCGAACGACGCATCGCCGCGCAGCGCGGCCTGATAAGCCGAAGTCCCATCGGGAGTGATGAAGATGTTGTTGGCCTGAAGACCCTTCAGCCAGGCCATCCACTTGTCATCGCCCCAAGCCGTGCGGGGACTTGCGAGAAAATCGGCGCCAGTTGCTGCGTTCGACGGACGGTCAAAGGCGATCTTGTTCTTCCACTTCGGGTCGGTCATGCCATACACATCCTTTGGCAGGTCGGCAGGCTGCACCGCGGTCGTGTTGTAGAGAAACACGATTGGATTGATGTAGACCGGATGCGACCGGTAGGAAGAGTCCACGTTCGACGGCGTCATGCCGGCATCGTTTGGCACCTGCGACACCACGACCACGTCTCCGCCCACCAGCGCTTTCTGATTGCCGCGCGGCACCATGATCACGTCGGCGGTTGGCGCGTTGGCCTTGGCCTCAGTGACGGCGCGGCTGGTCAGGACGCCCGGCGAGGCCACTACCGTCTTTATCTCCGCCCACGGATAGGCCTTCGTGTAGCCGGCGATGATCGCGTCGGACAGGTCGCTTGCCGGCGAATAAAGGACAATAGTCTTCTCTTGCTTGGCAGCGGCTTCGACGGCTGCCCAGTCATCCGCCCATGCGACACCTGCGGCGGTCAGCCCGGCTGACACCGTCGCAACAGCGGCAACGATCCTGAATGCGCCCCAACCATATTTCGAAGACATCATTTCTCTCCCTCGTTTCATCCCAACGAATGGCCGATTTTTTCTCTGTATTCAGTCGTATCCAGCCGATGAAGATGCTATCGCTCAACGTCTGACAGTGTCAAACGCCAACCGCACAGAAGCTGCGGCTGCTAACGGAGGATGCATGAATGACGGCGGGAGGAGCGCGACTGCAGAAGGTGCTGACCGGCGGCACGACCGTCAATGCCGCGTTGGTGTTTGACCCGATATCGGCGCGCATTGCCGAGATGCGCAAGCAGGACATTGCCTACATGGGCGGCTCGGCGATGAAGAGCGCGGCGCTGATGATGCCCGACGATATCAACGTAGTGAACCTGACCGACATCGTGGATGCCTGTCGCCGCATCCTCTACGCAGCCGATATTTCACTGACGGTGGATGTGGACGACGCCGGCGGCAGTGCCGTCAACGTTTACCGCACGGTCCGTGACCTCGAGCAGATCGGCGTCGCTGGTTTGGAAATCGAGGACAACCACGTTCCCAGTTATTACGGCCAGGCAACCTCGCGGCACGCGCTGCTGGTCCCGCTCGCCGCTCAGGTCGATCATTTCAAGGCCGCGCTCGACGCGCGGCGCGACTCCTCCACCATGATCCTCGCGCGCACCGGCGCCCATACTCTTGCGGCTGAACCTACCCAGGACTTTCTGGATCGCGTCGCCGCATACACGGAGGTCGGCGTCGACGCCATTGTCCTTCCGTCTCTCGATCATCACGGAGCGGATGGCAGGACTGACATCGAGGCCGCCAGGCGAGTTACGCATCTGCCGTTCATTACGGTTGGTCTTGCCTGGCAAGTGCAGCAGGACGGGGAATGGCTGGCCGCCAACAACATTCGCATGACCGTCATCAAGGACAACTGGGCTTACCGGATGGCGGTGAAATCGATCATCGACTGCTTCGAATTTCTCGACGGCGGCGGCAACCCGGCCGATCTAGTCGACCGCTGCGTGCCCCTCGAAATGGTGCGCAAGATCATGACGCGCCGGCCTGACTACGAGAGCTGGAGCAAGCGCTACGACCACCCGGCCAATTCCTGATCGCTGCCAAACCACGTCCGTTGACAGTAGAACGCCGCGGCGGCACTGTATGCAATTGTAGACAAGAATTGTGACGGCGGAATTCCGCCGAATTCGCATTTGGGAGGAAGTTCACGATGTCTAGGGGCAGCGAGCGTTTGCGGGCTGTTCTTGCCCGCCCGGGTTGCACCAGCGTGGCACCGATTTTCGATCCGCTGTCGGCGCGTATCGCCGAAATGATCGGATGCGAGGTGGTCAAGCTTTCCGGCTCGGTCGGAAAGTTTGCGAACCTTGCGGTGCCGGACGGCGTCCCCATGACCAACATGTCGGATCTCGTCGACGTCGTGCGGCGAGTGACTCGCATGGCTGACGTCACGCTGACGGTTGATGCCGACGATGGCGGCTCAGCGCTGGGCATGCTTCGCGCCATGCGCGAGCTCGAAGCTGCTGGAGTCTCCGGCATTGAGCTGGAGGACAACTCTGTGCCATCGCATTTCTCCGATCTGCGGCATGGCGCGATGCTCTCCAAGGAGGATCAAGTCAACAAGCTGAAGGCGGCAGTCGCCGCCAAGCGCGATCCTTCGACGGTGGTTTTCGGCCGCTCGTCCGCACTATCCATGCTGCCATTGGACGAGGCGCTCGACCGCATCGCTGCCTATGCCAAGACCGGCGTCGACGCGATCATGCTGCCCGGCCAGGGCAAGCGGGGCCTTTCACCCAACCCCCGCAGCGATATCGAGCAGGTGCAGAAGGTGGCGAACCTGCCGCTGTGCATCTCCGGACTGTCCGCCGATCTGCTCGCCGATGAGAAGTGGATGAATGCCAACCGGGTCAAGCTTCGCTTCAATGGCCAGGCGCCATACCGCATGGCGGTCAAGGCCATCTACGACGCGCTGAAGCATATCAATTCGGGCGGCGCGGCCACTGACTTCAAGGACCGCTGGGCGCCCGACGCCATGCTGGAGGAACTGACGCATACCGCCGAGCTGCGGGCCTGGGAGGCCAAATACGACCCTGCCGAGAAGAAGCAGTAGCTGGCGGACGGAGGGAGAAAGTATCGTGGAAATCGTAGACTCTCAGATCCACCTGTGGAACGGGTTGCTGGCCGGTGCCGAGTCGTCTCGCCCGAGCTTCACGCATACAGACCTGCTGCCGCTCATGGACGAAGCCGGCGTGAATCGCGTGGTGCTGGTTCCGCCGAGTTGGGCTGGCGATGGCAACGAGTCCAGCCTCGCGGCGGCGCGCGCCTACCCGAAGCGGTTTGCCTGCATGGGCCGCGTCGATGTCGAGAAGCCGGAGAACAAGGGCACGCTCGCAAAGTTCAAGGCCATTCCGGGCATGATGGGCTGCCGCCTTGCCTTCCGCCGCGAGCCGCATGCCACGTGGCTCATGGACGGCACGGCCGACTGGTTCTGGCCGGAGGCCGCACAAGCCGGCCTCAACGTCATGGTCTATGCTCCTGGACGCCTCGATGTGATTGCCGAGAAGGTGCGCCAGAGTCCAAAGCTGCGCATCATCGTCGATCACATGGGGCTGGTGCCGACGGCCCGAGGCGCCGAACGAGAGAAGCAGCTCGCCGGATTGATGAAGATCGCGTCGATGCCGAATTTCGCGGTCAAGCTCTCGGCCCTGCCGCTCTATTCGGACGAGGCCTATCCGCACAAGGACATCGATCCCATCGTGCGTCAGGTGGTCGACGCCTTCGGCGCCGAGCGCTGCTTCTGGGGCAGTGATTTCACGCGCCAGAAATGCACCTACAGGCAGACCGTCGAGATGGTCACGGACGGCATGCCGTTCCTGGATGCCGGGCAGAAGGAACTGATCATGGGCCGTGCCATTCTCGATTGGCTCGGCTGGAAATAGTGACCGACTCCGATCTCAAACCGCGAACGAAGCTGATCAGTGCTTCGTTGGTTCTATGACCGGAAACTTGTAAAGCTCTGCCGCATTGCGATAGGCGATCCTTTCGCGTGCGCCGTCCGCCAGACGCGTGAGCACACGCTGCGGGTCGTCGTAGTCCCAATGCGGATAATCCGTCGCGAACATGAGAATGCGCTCCGCATCGATCATGTCGAGCAGCGTGTTGAGATCGCGCCGCCGTTCGGGCTCCTCGATAGGCTGGGTCGTGAAGCGGACATTCTCATAGAGATAGTCGCTCGGCCGCCGCTTGATGTGCGGAAACTCGATACGCACCGCATCCCACATCTTTTCCAGCCGCCATATCAGCGGCGCCACCCAGCCGAAACCGCCTTCGACGAACACCACCTTGAAGTTCGGATATTTGTCGAACACGCCTTCGCAGATGAAGCTCATGAGGTGCGCGACATAGACCGTCGGTTCGGCGACTGAATGGATCTCCGGATAGTACGAGCAGTAGCCTGCTGGCGTAAGCAGGGCAGGGAGGCCGACGCTGGCCTTGTGTATCGAGAACGGCATGTTGTGCCGCGCTGCCGCTTCCCAGATCGGATGATAGTGGCGGTGCCCGAACGGCAGATTGACCTTCGGATTGCCGAGCAACTGCACGAAGTTTGGATGCCCGGCCCAATCCTCGATTTCGCGAACGGCAAGTTCGGGGCTCGCCATGCTGACATTAAGCGCACCGCGATAGCGGCCGTGGCGATTGTATTCGCCGAGCCACTTGCTCGCCATCCAGTTGTTCATGCCGCGCTTGATGGCGCCGTCAAGGTCCGGGTCGATGGCGCTGCCACCGACGTCGCACAGGTGAATGGCGTAGTCGACGCCGGCATCGCCCAGCAATTGCCGCTCGAATAGCGCTGGATCGGATCCCGACGGGTTGCCGTCGTCGGGAATGGAATCAACACGCCGCCCCTTGTTGGGCGCGGGATAGCTTCCGGCCAGCCCTGTGCCGCCCTCGACGAAACGGTCGCGAAACATCTCCGGCACGTACTCGACCAGGCTCTCGTCTTTTCTCAGCTGCGGGTGGACGTCGCAATCGATCAGCATCGTCTGGTTCATCCCTTTCGGTGAGCCTTACACATGCTCGGCCATTTCTGGTGCGGCGGCCTGATTCAGCCGGTAGAGCTTCGCCGCGTTGCCGCCCATGATCGCGTCACGGGTCTGCCCGGGCAGGTCTGCCAGCGCGCCCTGTGGCGGCAGATAATCCCAGTGCGGATAATTGCTGGCGTACATCACCAGTTCCGCGCCGTTCCAGATATCGAGGGCTTTGGCGAGATCATCGCTGCCGCCGGGGCCATCCCAGCGCTGCAGGACGAACCGCACGTGGTCCTTGAGGTAGCTCGAGGGCAGGTGCTCGGTCCACGGAATATCGGAACGCGCGGCCTTCCAGTCCTTGTCGAGACGCCACAGCATCGGTCCGGCAACGTCGAAGCTGCCGTCCGCAAAGACGAAGACGAGATCTTTCACCTGTTCGAAGACACCTTCGCAGATGAGGCTGGAAAGCTGGATCGCTGCGTTGAACGGGCGCATGCTGAAGGCTTCGATGAAGGTCGTCGGGTAACCGACGCAGGTCGGCGGAAATTCGATGCCGATGCCGCCGCCATCGTCATGCACGGCGACCGGCAGGCCATGGCGGGCGGCAGCTTCCCACACAGGCAGGTACTCCTGACGACCGTAGGGGAGGTGCGTCGCGAGCGGCACGCCGACCTGCACAAAGTGCGGGTGCCCAGCCCACCGCTCGATCTCCACGATGGCGTCGCGCGGACTGCGCGGCACGATCCGGATGGTCCCCTTGAACCGGCCGTCGGGATTGTGCTCCGGCGAAAGCCAAGTCGCCGCCAGCCATTCGTTGGTTGCCGCCGCCGTCGCAACTTCGCGCCGCAGGTTCGGCATCATGCCGCGCGTCAGCGGCAGCAGGACGACGTAGTCGAGGTCACCTTCTTCGAGGAGTACGCGCCGCGCCAGCTTTGGGTCCGAACCGGCAAATCCTGATGCCGGTTTCGAGCCTTCCGCGTACCAGGGAGTCTTCGGCCGCATCAGGTCGCGATTGACCGCTTCTGGCAGGCCCGTGCTTCGCCATGGTTCCTTCAGCCAGGTCCTGAGGTCGCTCGACTTGGTGACCACGGGATGCATCGCGGCGTCAACCCGCATCGGCGCTCTCCCCGCTCCGCGTCGCCATGCGCGAGGCCCGGCGGCCGCCCAATTCGATTACCAGCCGTCCGCCTTGCACCGCCACCGGGTAGATCTCGGCGTTGCCGGGCGCCTCGCCATTGTCAGGCGGCGGCACTTGTTCTCCCCCTTCGACATGGACGTCGTAGACGACCACCCGCGTGCGCTCGCCAAAGAGCGCTTCGCCGGTGCGGATGTCGAACTCCCATGCGTGCCACGGGCAGCGCAGGATTTCACCGTCGCGGATATATTCCAGCTCCGGCCGCGTGCCCGGGATGAAGCACGCGCGGGTCGTTCCGGTAAGCTTGCCACGGCACATCGGACCGCCTTGGTGCGGGCATACGTTCCTGACGGCGAAAAACTCGCCGCGAATGTTGAAGACGCCGACCTCACCAATTCCAGGTATGTTGATGATCTTGCGCTGGCCCGGCGGTATATCTGCTGAGCTGCCTACCACGAAGCTCCGGATTTCGAGGGTTGCGGGGAGTGCCGTTGCTTGCACAGGCATGGCCTACCGCCTGGGGAGAACGACCAGCGCCGCGACCGGCAGGGCCAGCGTTAGCGCCTCGCCGACCTTTGCCTGCATGGCCTGGGCGGGATCGACCCGCGCGTTGACCCGGCTCTCGCCCACGCGCGTCAGCACGTCGCAATAGGCGCCGAAGTAAGTCACGGTCTCGACCGTGGCGGGCAGCAGGTTCGAACCTCCGATCATGCGCTCGCTGGCAATTGAGATCACCTCCGGCCGCGCCGCAACCCAGACGTCCTCGCCGACCTTGACCGCGGGAGCGCGGGACTTGGCGGGCGCATCGACTACCACGCCACCATCGGACAGACGTACACGCACGATATTGCCATCTGTGCTTACCACTGTGCCCGGCAGCGTGTTGGCGCCGCTGACAAACCGCGCCGAGAACAAGTCCTGCGGCTGTTCATAGACCTCCAGCGGCGTGCCGTATTCGATCGCACGGCCCTCGTTCATGACCATGACGCGGTCGGAGAGCGACAGCGCCTCGACCCGGTCGTGCGTCACGTAGATCGCCGTGAACTGGAGATGCCGCTGCAAGGAGCGCACTTCGAGGCCCATGCGCGCTCGCAGCGCCGCGTCGAGATTGGAGAGCGGTTCGTCGAGGAGCAGAATGGCCGGCTCCTGCACCACCGCGCGCGCCAAAGCCACGCGTTGCTGCTGGCCGCCGCTGAGCTCCGAAGGGTATCGCGGCTTCAGATCCCCGAGGCCGACGATGGAGAGAGTCGCCTCGACGCGCTCCACCATTTGCTCGCGCGACAGACTGTGGCCACGCAGCGGATACAGCACATGCTCGAATACGGTCATGTGCGGCCATAGCGCGTAGGATTGGAATACGAAGCCGATCTTGCGTTTCTCTGCCGGGATCGACACGCCGTTAGCTGAGGAGCTCATGGACATCGATCCAATGCGGATTTCGCCACTATCGGGACGATCAAGACCCGCGATCAGGCGCAGCGTCGTACTCTTGCCGCAACCGCTCGGCCCAACGATGCTGAGAAAGCTTCCTCCTGGGACGACAAAGCTGAGTTCGCGAACGACCCATTTGTCACCGTATCGCTTGCCGAGGTTCTGCACGGAAAGATCAGCACCTGGCACAGCCGATGGCGTGTCTTTCTTCGCATCCATCGGGTGTGCCTTATGCCGTATGATTTCGCTGACCACGCTCATTTCCTATGCCTTGCGCTACTCGGACATTCTCATTGCGCTGGGCTCAACCGGAAGCGCCATGCCTGAATAGCGCGGCGCAGTGAGCGAATGAGCAGATAAGCCCCGTAGACCAGCCCGAATACGATCGCCGGGATCGCCACGGTCACCAGGTTCAACGCGGAGACCATTGGCGCTTCGCCAACAAAATAAAGGTCGAGCGCAACGCTCGGCACCAGCGGCGTATCCGGTCCGACAAGCAGCACGACGGCGGCCAATTCGCGGAAACTCTGCACGAACACCAGCAGGCCGGCGTACCCCACAGCCACACCAATCAATGGCACCGAAATGGTGGCCAGTCTTCGGGTCACGCCGGCGCCGGACATAGCAGCCGATTCCCGCAGCTCGGGCGATATCTGCAACATGCTCGCGGAAACGATGCGCATCGCAAACGGCAGGAAGTGCACGACGTTCACCAGGACGAGCGGTGCGAGCGTCCCATAGAAGCGGTTCAAGCCCGGCGTGATCAGCACAGTGATGAGCAGGGCGATCGAGAACACCATTGGCGGGATGGCAAGCGGCAGCGTTCCGATGAACTCTACAAACCGACGACCTCGGATCTTCGTCTGGAAGGCGATGGAGGAGAGGACGACCGCCGCTGCGACGGTAACGATTGTCGACAGCCCGCTGACATAGACGCTATTGGCCACCGCCTGCCGTAGATGCGGTTGCTGGAACAGTTTGACGTAGTTGCCGAAGCTGAGGGTTCTGAACGGGAAGCCCTGCGTCACGGTGTAGTAAGGCAGGAACGACACCAGCAGGCTTTGCACGAAAAGCTGGCCGAACGACAGGACGAAATACACCAGAGGAATGAGCACCAGCATCCAGCGCCAGCGCGAATAACCGGGAGCACGTGAGTAGCCGCGCCCAGCGACCGTCTGGAACATATGCTCGCGGCGTGTAGCGCGCAGGTACCAGGTCAGCAGCGCCGCGTTCAACACGAAATAAATGCAAGCCTGTGCAGAGGCGAGATTGTAATCGGGCGTGCCACCGCCGGACAGCGCGCGATATATCGCCGACATGTAGGTACCCACACCTGCAGGTTCGCCGACAACCACAGGGGTCTCGAAAGCCGAAGCCACGACCAGAGCCAGCATGGCGAAGGCGGAAAGCATCGCGGGTTTGATGATCGGCACCGTGATCTCGCGCAGTGTCCGCAGAGTGCCGGCACCCGATAGGCGGGACGCTTCGTCGAGCGACCGGTTCAGGGACTTCAACGCCGGAAACACGATGAGATAGGCCATCGGCACCATGTTGATGCCGACGTCGACGATCATTCCTGTCAGACTGAAAATGTTGAAGACGGGCCAGTCGATGCCGAAGACGTGTTCGATTACCAGGTTAACTAAGCCAGCCCGTGGGCTGTAGAGCTGGATCCACGAAGTGTCGCGCATCAGTGGCGGCATCAGCAGCGGCGCAAGTGGAATGAGCTGCATCAGCCTCGGGAACGGCACGTTCGTGGAACTGTTGATCCATGCCAGAACGGTTGCGAGCACGATGGCAATCGCGCTGGCGCCGATCGTGAAGATAACCGTGTTCACCAGCAGGCCGACGTCCTGTGGCGAGCCAAGCGCTTTGAGGTTGTCTAGTGTGAAGGCGCCGATGAAGCCGGAGGAAGGCTTCGATAGCGCCGACAAGATGACGATGCTGACGGGGACAATGATCAACGCCGCCGCCGCCAACGCGGCGATGGCTCCGATCACAGTAAGAATTTGCGAACGCATCGCCGGGCGCTCGATCATCGGCGCTGTCGTCATCGAGACCAGCACACGCGAAATAGAGACGCACTGCCGTAAGCGGCTGAAAGCTGAAGCAAAGACGCATCCTCCCTACGCGTCGATTTTTCATTGTGTACGATCGCATGCAATGATGTCAACTAAGATGCAGCCACGACCGAATTACTGATGTTCGTTGATGTATTTCGGGAAGCGAGTAGGTCAGGCGAATCCGAAAAGCATCGCCAAGCGGAGCGCTTCAGCCTTCTTGATGTGCTCGCGGGCTGCACGGTCCGCGGCGTCAGGGTCGCGGCGTTCGATGGCCTCGACAATACGGGAATGTTCTGAAAACGCTTCCTTCGGCCGGCCTTCGACGGCAAACGTTGTGTCGGGCAACAAGGTCAGCGAGTCGTGGAGCTGCTCCAACGACTGAGCCAGATACCGGTTGTGGGCGATTTCGTAGATCGCAGCATGCAAATGGCGGTTGATCTCAGGCAGCTTGTCGGGAATTGCTAAGGCGTGTTCGAACATGCCGAGCACATGACGTAATAATGTTATCTCCGATGGAGATGCACGTTCTGCTGCGAATCGCGCTGCCGCTCCCTCCAGCAACTCCCGCATTGCGTAAAGTTCCACGATCTGAGAGCGGCTCAGCTGCACTACGGCGAGCCCGCCGACGGCGGGCTCCACCATTCCGCGTGATTGCAGTCTGAGAAGCGCTTCCCGCACCGGGGTCCGGCTGACACCCAACGCTTTTGCGACCTCTTCTTCTCGGATTCGTCCGCCGCCGGAGTACTTGCCGGCCCGGATCGCCTTGCGCAGCTCGTCGTAGACCGCTTGCGCAAGAGAGGCTCTGTTGCCCTCGGTATTCCCTAAGGTGGCGGTGGTGTCTGACACTCGACCTCGGCCGTCCATGTGAGCTTGCAATATAAAACAATCACAGGCGCGTAAACCACATGCTGGCCGGTGCTTGCCAGCAGGATTTCTGTATGCAATTGTATATTAGGACAGAGGCGTGCATCAACGGCGTCTAGCAGGGAGTGGCGGGTTGGGCGTCGTGGTCGCTATCGTTGATCGGTTTGCGCCCGAAGTGATCAGTGTCTTTCGGGATGCCATGCCCGATTCCTGGTCGCTGCAGATCGGCACCGGCAATGATGTGCCCAAGGCCTTGAATGAAGCTGACGTGGCGTTCGTCATGGCGGAGCCCATGCCTGGCTCGCTGCTTGGCGAGGCTAAACGGCTTAGCTTCATACAGAAACTTGGCTCAGGCGTGGACCGGATAGATCTCGACTGGTGCAAGGCGAACGGAGTTGGCGTCGCTCGGCTGTTCGCCGGCAACGCCGTGCCGGTTGCTGAGCATACGGTGATGCTAATGCTGGCCGTTTGCCGTCGTCTGCCTCAGCTCGACCGCAACACGCGGGCAGGCAAGTGGCAGAAGGAGGAGAGCCGCGGCATCAATCGTCACCTTTTCGGCAAGACCGTCGGAATTGTCGGCATGGGCGCCGTCGGCCGTGCGGTAGCTCGCATCCTTGGCGGGTTCGGCGTTGGTATCGTTTATTACGACCCCGTTCCTGTTCCCCCGGAGGTAGAGAGCGAGCTTGGGCTTTCTTTGACTGACCTCGCGACTCTTCTCGCTACCGCCGATGTGGTCACGCTGCATCTGCCGCTTGCCGGCGAAACTCGGCACCTCATGAATGCCGACCGCATTGCTGCCATGAAGCCCGGCGCCATTCTCATAAACTGCGCGCGTGGCGAGCTCGTCGATGGTGCCGCGCTCGCGGACGCCCTCAAGTCGGGTCATTTGTTCGGCGCAGGCCTCGATGCATTCGCCGCTGAGCCGCCGGTTGGCGATCCGCTGCTGGATCTGGAGAATACCGTCATCACGCCGCATTGCGCCGGCG
Organism: Bauldia sp.; assembly: GCA_035549395.1. Taxonomy (GTDB): domain Bacteria; phylum Pseudomonadota; class Alphaproteobacteria; order Rhizobiales; family Kaistiaceae; genus DASZQY01. The sequence continues at coordinate 12,188 of DASZQY010000097.1, read as the reverse complement.
CCACTCTTGACAACATCGCTTCAGTGGCCGCGCGTGCGGTGAAGAACGCCGCTCTCTTTATCGCAGGATCGCAGCTGCCGGAAAGCGACGTTGTCGTGGCGCCCGTTCGCCGGGTTTCAGGGCAGCGCTGAGGGCTGCCATGACGTTATCGTCGAATATGATCGGCGAGGAATGGGTTTCGGGAAGTGGCGAGACGTTTGCCACCATCGATCCCGCCACCGGCAATGTTACTGCCCACTATTCGGCAGCGGGCGAGGCCGAAGTCGAGGCCGCGGTCGCTGCTGGTCGCCGCGCGCTTGCCGATCCTCGTTGGGCGGCGCTGAAGCCCCATGAGCGCGCGGCGCTGCTTTATCGCTTCGGTGCGCTGATTGACGAACGTGCCGAGGTGCTCGCCGAAGCGCAGATGCGCAACAACGGCAAGACGCTCGCGGAGTGTCGGGCCCAGGCGGCATCTGCGGCAGGCGTGTTTCGCTATTATGCCGCGGTTTGCGAAACGACCGGTGCGGAGATCGCGCCTGCGCGCGGACCGAGTCTGACGATGACCGTCCACGAGCCGGCCGGCGTCGTTGTTGCGATTACCCCATGGAATTCGCCACTCACCCTCGAGGCGCAGAAGCTGGCGCCGATTCTGGCGGCCGGAAACGCGGTGATACTGAAGTCATCCGAGATCACGCCGGCAGTTGGTCTCGAGTATGCGCGCATTGCCATTGATGCAGGTTTTCCGCCCGGCGTTGTTGGCGTCCTCCTGGGCGATCGCAGCGTGGGCACTTTGCTGATTGCCCATCCCGGCGTCGACATGATCAGTTTCACTGGTGGCACGGCTGCCGGGCGCTCGATTGCGGAAGCCGCCGGCAGGCGTCTTGTCCCGCTGATCGCCGAGCTCGGCGGCAAGTCGCCCAACATGGTCTTCGCCGACGCCGATCTCGCTGCTGCGGCGCGCGGGGCCGCTTACGGCATCTTCAGCAGCGGCGGCCAGTCATGCATCGCCGGTTCGCGCATTTTTGTCGAGCGCAGTGCGTTCGACAGCTTTCTGCGTCTGCTGATCGAACAGGCGGCTGCCTACCGGATGGGAATGCCAACCGACCCTCGGGCCACCCTCGGACCGATGGCGACGTTTCATCACCGCGAGCACGTTCGCAAGGTAGTGGCGGAAGCAGTCGCCACGGGCGGCCGTCTCGTTGTTGGCGGCGAGGTCCCGACCGTAGGCGCACTGGCGCATGGCGCCTTCTATCCCGCCACCATTATCACCGACGTCAGTAACCGTTCCGGTCTCTGTCAAAACGAGGTCTTTGGTCCTGTCGCCGCGGTGCTGCCCTTCGACGGCGAATCCGATCTTATCGAGCAGGCCAATGATAGCGTCTTTGGGCTCGCTGCCGGTGTGTGGACGGGTGACTACCGAAAGGCTTGGCGCGTCGCGCGTGCGGTCAAGGCCGGGACTGTGTGGATCAATACATACAAAGAGCTGTCGATCAGCGCTCCTTTCGGCGGCTTCAAGGACAGCGGTGTCGGACGCGAAAAGGGCCTCCAGGGCATGCGCATCTACACGCAGAGCAAGAGCCTACTGTGGCAGATGAATTGAGCACCCTACGACTGGAGACAGGTGCATGACGAAGACCACCGTCGAGGTGCTGGCCGAATCGTTCAAGGAATGGGGCACGCCCTTTATCGTCGGCCATCCCGGTGGCGAGTCGGTCGAACTGCTGGACGCCGTTCGCCAGCGCGACATGCGGTTTCTGTTGATGAAGCAGGAGGTCGCCGGAGGTATGCTGGCCGCGACCTGGGGGGAGATTACGGGCTCGCCCGGCGTGTGTCTTTCGACGCGCGGACCGGGCTCCTCGAACATGGTGAACGGTATCGCGCACGCCTATCTCGATCGGGCGCCGCTCATCGCGATCACGGACCGCTACTCGCAACCCGCGAATGAGATCGGTCTGCGACAGCGTCTCGATCAGCGCGCCATCTACGCGCCAATCGTGAAATGGGGAACCACGCTCGACGCGCGCGTCGTTAAGCAGCAGTTGCGACGCGCCCTTCGCACGGCGACGGCGCCTGCACCCGGTCCCGTGCATTTCGATTTGCCGCAGAGTGAAACGACAAAGGAGGTCCCGGAAAATTCCGGCGATACTCCGTTGAAACCGAATTATTTGATTCCTGATGCAGCCTCGGCCTCGGTCGAGGTGCTTGCGCGACGCATCGACCGCGCGAAGAGGCCGATCATCCTCGGTGGCCTCGGTGTGTTCTGGGAGCGTGCGTCCGCCGAGGTGACGGCGCTGGCGGAGCGTCTCGGCGCACCGGTACTTACGACCTCGAAATGCAAGGGCATGATTTCCGAAGATCACCCCCTGCGCGCCGGCTGTATCATCGGCGGGCTGATCGAGCGCAAGATGATTATGCAGTCCGATCTCATTATCACGATCGGCCTCGACGCTGTCGAACTGCAGCCGAAGCCTTGGCCTTACAGCATACCGGTCGTGTCGCTTGCGCCGATGCCGACGCTTGATGCGTTGGTCCCGGCGGAACTGGAAGTCGTTGGCAGCCTTCGTTCGGTCGTAGCGGCGCTGGCCGTTGCCTGCCGCGAAGGAAGCGGTTGGGGAGGGGGCGCTGCCGCGACCTTTCGCGAGGACGTCATCGATGCGTTGAACACGCCGGCTACCGGACTGTCGCCGCAACGTGCCATGGAAGTCGCGCGTGCCGTCCTGCCGCGTGACACCATTGCGACATGCGACGCCGGGGCGAGCCGTCTGCTGGTCGTGCAAAAATGGCAGTCGTACGGGCCGCGCGAATTCCTGACGTCGAACGGATTGGGATCCATGGGTTACGCGGTGCCCGGCGCTCTGGCGGCGCGACTGGCATACCCGGATCGGCCTGTGGTTGCCTTCTGCGGAGACGGTGGCTTTCTCATGACCGTTGCGGAGCTGCAGACATCGGTTCGCGAGAAGCTGCCGATCGTCATCGTGGTCCTCGACGATGCCGAAATCGGCCTTATCCGCGTCAAGCAGGAGATTAAGGGAATTCCGAGTTACGGCGTCAGTCTGGGCGGCTGCGATTGGGAGAAGATAGCCGAAGGCTTCGGCGCCAACGGTATCGTCGTCGGTACCGAGGCCGCTTTTGCGGATGCGCTCAAGGCCGCCCTTCAGTCCACGACGACCACCGTGATCGGCGTGCGCATCGATCCGTCGGGATATGTCGCGCAGTTCACCGCACTGCGCGAGCTATAGGTCGCGCATGTCGCCGCAACGCGGCCAGTGAGGAGGCGGATGCCCGCTTCGGTAGACATTCTGGTCGTCGGCGGCGGTAACGCGGCCCTGTGTGCAGCGATTGAGGCCGCGGGTCAGGGCTGTCGCGTTTGCGTGGTCGAGGCCGCGCCGCAGTTCTATCGGGGCGGTAACACGCGACACACGCGTAACTGCCGGGTGTCGCATGATGCGCCGACGGAAACGCTGAGCGGACCGTACAGTGAAGATGAGTTCTATGCCGACCTCATGCGCGTCACCGGCGGTGAGACCAACGAAGTCCTCGCGCGCTCTGCCATTGCCAGGTCCGCCGAACTGCTGGATTGGCTGCCTGCCCACGGCGTCCGCTTCCAAACCATGGGCGGCGCGCTCAGCCTGGATCGCACCAATGCGTTCTTCCTCGGAGGCGGCCGTGCCATGCTGAACGCACTTTACGCTTTCGCCAGCCGTCAAGGGGTTCAGGTTCTCTACGAGCACGAAGTTGTCGATCTCGAGGTCCGCGACGGCCGCTTCATCTCCGCGCACGTGCGTTGGCCTGAGGGCGAGCGTCAAATAACGGCGTCGGTGCTCGTAGCTGCATCCGGCGGATTCGAATCGAACCTCGAGTGGCTGAGCGAATATTGGGGCGATGCCGTCGATAACTTCGTGATCCGCGGCACCCCGCACAATCGCGGCACGGTATTGCGTCTGTTGACGGAGCGAGGCGCATCTGCCGTTGGCGATCCGCGCCAATGCCACGCGATCGCGGTTGACGCCCGCGCGCCGCGTTTCGACGGCGGCATCGTTACCCGGCTCGACTGCATCCCGTTTGGCGTTGTCGTCAACCGCGACGCCCGCCGCTTCTACGATGAAGGCGAGCTCTTCTGGCCACAACGCTACGCCATTTGGGGACGGCTCGTCGCCGGCCAGCCGGAACAGACCGCTTATGCCATTTTCGATGCGCGGTCCGTCCTTCGCTTCATGCCATCGCTGTATCCTCCGATGGTTGCTGCCACGATCGGTGATCTGGCCGGCGCGCTTGGGCTCGATCCGATCCAGCTTGAAGCGACGGTGCGCGATTTCAATGCTGCCGTGCGCGACGGCACCTTCGACGCCCGCGTGCTTGACGATTGCCGGACCGAAGGCCTGACGCCGCCCAAGAGCCATTGGGCGACGCGCCTCGACCAGCCGCCATTCTACGCTTATCCACTGCGGCCGGGGATCACGTTCACCTACTACGGACTGCGCGTCGACGATCAGGCTCGTGTTCAGATGGCCGGGGGCGGTGCATCGGAAAACATCTTCGCGGCCGGCGAGATCATGGCCGGCAACATCCTGACGCGGGGATATCTCGCCGGGATCGGCATGACCATCGGCAGCGTGTTTGGACGGCTGGCGGGCAATGAGGCTGGGCGAAATGTACGCGCCACACGCCACTGACGCCCTTGCCGAGGCCGATCGGCTGATGACGATCTGTAACGCCTGCCGCTATTGCGAAGGCCTGTGCGCCGTTTTTCCGGCAATGGAGCTCCGTCGGGATTTTCGCGACGGCGACCTCGATTATCTTGCCAATCTCTGCCACGCCTGCGGTGCCTGCCTGAGCGCGTGTCAGTTCGCTCCTCCCCATGAGTTCGCGGTAGATGTGCCGGCGACGCTCGCCGCGGTGCGCCAGGAATCCTATCGTCGCAACGCTTGGCCGCGCGCGCTGGGCGGCGTGTTCGAGCGCAATGGTCTCGCCATCAGTGTGGTCGCGGCACTGAGCGTCGCAGGGTTTGTCATCGCCTTCGTCGCCGCTCATGAACCTTCGGTGCTTTTCGCCGCATCGGCCGACTCCGGCGCCTTCTATCGCCTGATGCCGCATGCCGCGATGGCGCTCCTCTTCGGCGTGGTTGCAATCTACGCCGTGGTCGCGCTGGCAATTGGCTGGCGGTCCTTCCAGCGGGCGGGCCGCGGCCGCGGCGCTTCGGGCGCCTCTTTCGCGGCGGCACTCCACGATGCCGGCAGCCTGAGGTATCTCGACGGCGGTGGTGCCGGCTGTCCGAATGATGATGAAGCAAAGCCGCGCGACGGCCGGCGGATCGCGCATCACCTTACATTCTACGGGTTTCTACTGTGCTTCGCCTCGACGTGCGTCGCGACCGTCTATCACTACGGGTTGGGACGCGAAGCGCCATACGGCTGGTACGATCTGCCGGTGGTCTTCGGCGTACTCGGAGGAATTGGCATCGTCATTGGCACTGTCGGCTTGCTGCGCGCGCGCTTCGTTCCGGCACCGGTCGCTGGCGTCAAGCGTTTCGGCATGGAGACAGCGTTTACGGCGATGCTGTTCCTCACGGCCGCCACCGGCTTGCTGCTGCTTGCCGTCCGCACCACGCCGGCAATGGGCCTCACGCTCGCGCTCCATCTCGGCGTCGTCTTTGCTCTCTTTCTTACCGTTCCCTACGGCAAATTCGTCCACGGCATCTACCGCTTCGCTGCCTTGTTGCAGTTCGCGGCCGAACGAAGAGCCGCCAGCACCAGTCGTAACGATGGGTAACGCTTCGATGGCCGTTCAACTCCAGAACACTGTGAAAGCTCGCCTCGCTTCAGGTGAGGTGTGCAATATTCTCGCTGTCCGCCACTCTCGCACCGTGGATATTGCCGCTATCGCGCAAGCGAGTGGGCATGACGCCTTCTACGTCGATCTTCAGCACTCCACGATTACCGAAGACCAGGCGGTGCAGATGTGCCAGGCGGGACTGGCACTTGGCGTCACGCCGCTTGTGCGCGTTCCGGGTCTCGCCCATGCCGCGGCCGAGCACCTCCTCGAGGGTGGCGCGCTCGGCGTCATAGTGCCGGACGTGCGCAATGCTGTGGACGCGGCCGAGGTCGCCTCGTGGTGCAGGTACCCGCCAAAGGGCGTCCGCTCGCCTCTGAATGCCAGCCCGCTTACTCGCTATGTCGCACCCAGCCAGCAAGCGGACCGAGAGGCGATCGAACGCGAGACAATCGTTTTCGTCATGCTGGAGAACGAGGCCGGAATTGACCATGCCGAGGAGATTGCCGCGGTGCCTGGCGTCGACGTGCTGCTGATCGGCAGCAGCGACCTGACCTCATCGATGGGCATCCATGGCCAATTCGAGGATCCTCGCCTCAAGCAGCTTTATCAGCGTGCGATCGCTGCCGCTCGCAAACACGGCAAGCACCTTATGATCGGCGGCATCCGCGATGCTCGGATTGCGACCCAGTATGTAGCCATGGGGGCTGCGCGCTGCTTCATCACCGGCACCGACACGGCGCTGCTTCTGGCTGGCGCGGCCGCGCAAGCGCAGCGGTTCAGAGCAATCGGCCAAGGAGGCTGAGACAGTGGCTGCCGCGACCGAAGACGACATTCTGATTGAATGTGAGCGCGCTCGCGCCAATGCGCTCGTTCGCGGCGACAAGGCCGCGACCGCCGCTCTGCTGGCGCCCGACTTCACCTACACGCACAGCACCGGCAAGGTCGATGATCGCGATAGCTATCTCGCGGCGTTCGGCAGCAACTACCGCTTTGTCTCTGCGCAGCAGAGCAATCTGTCCGTAAGGCGGCGGGGCGAGGTTGGTATCGTGGCTGGCGATCTTGACGTCGTGCTCGTGCCGAAGGGCGGCGATCAGAGGCTGTCACGCCTGCGGTTCATTTCCGTATGGACACGGCACCGGGGGAACTGGACGCTGATTGCCTTCCAGAACACGAAGCGAGCGTCGGATGTCTGAGGCGGATTCAGATCAGTGAAGCAGAAGCCGTGGCGGACTAGAGCAAACCGGATCTTTCGTCCGGTGTTAGCGGCCAAACCGGCGGCCGCCGTCATGGGCATCAGTTCTTCACCGCGCCGATCGTCGCGCTCGCCATGAAGCGATCCTGGAATATCAGAAAGACAATGAGGATCGGGATGGTCGCCAAGGTGCAGCCCGCCATGATCGTACCCCAGATCGGAAGGAAGCCGATGTTGGGATCGGTCATGTTGGGCAAGGTCACCATTATCGGCTGCACAGCCGGGTTGGTCGCCACGATTAGCGGCCAAAGGTAGGCATTCCATACGCCCAGGAAATGAAGGATGGCGAAGGCGCCGAGGATCGGCGCTGAGATCGGGACAATTACCATGAAGAAGATGCGCCACGGGCCGGCGCCGTCAATGCGTGCCGCCTCGATCAGCTCATCCGGCACCGACTGCATATACTGGCGAACCATGAACAACCCGAAGACGCTAGGTATTGTCGGCAGGATCTGGGCTTGCAGCGTGTCGAGCCAGCCGACTTTGGCAAACAGCAGGTAGAGCGGGGGAATGGTGATCTGCGGCGGCACCATCAGAGTCAGCATCAGCAGCGAGAATATGACCTCGCGACCGAAGAAGCGGTGTTTGCTGAAGGCATAGCCCGCCATCGCTGTGATCAGGACGGCGGCCAGTGTACTGAGGCCCGCGATCAGCAGCCCGTTGACGAAGTTGATCCAGACGCCCCCGTGGTAGGTAGCCAGTGAAGCATAACTGGAGAATGTGAAGTTCTGCGGCAGCCCGGCCGGATTGCTCAGAATCTCATGATCCGATTTGAACGAATTCACGAGCATCATGACGTAGGGGTAGAGCGAGACGACCCCCATCGCGACGAGCGCGAGATGGGTAAGCACGCTGGCGCGCGCCGAGGCGTGCTTGGCGGCGGTTGGACGGGTCGTCCCCGCCGTCATGAACGGTCCTCACGATCGCGGAATAGTCGGAATTGGACGTAGGAGGCGGCGGCGATGATGACGAACAGCAGCCACCCGACGGCAGAGGCCTGACCAAAGCCGCCGCTGCGCAGATCGACCACCATCAGGTTCAACAACGGGGCAATGGCAGATGGTGCGAGCTGCCCGGCTCGCGCAAGCAGGATGTTCGGCTCGGAGAAAAGCTGAAAGGAGCCAATCGCGTCGATGACAACGGCGAGCAAGATGATCGGCCGCATCAACGGCAGGGTCACGTAGACTAGCCGCTGCCAGTCATTGGCCCCATCGACGCGCGCGGCGTCCTCGACCTCGGGGTTGATGGTCGTCAGCCCGGCCAGGAAGACCACGAACCAGAAGCCGAAATTTCGCCAGACCATAAGCACGACAATGACGATGCGGCTGAGCCACTCGTCCTGGAGCCACGGGATCTGCAGCCTGAGAGCCGAATTGATGATGCCGTATTGGGTAGCGAACAGGCTTTGGAACAGCAGCGTTGCGGCGACCACCGCAATGATGTTGGGCAGAAACAATATTGGCTTGAACACGGACTTCAGACGCACCACGGGTGAGCGCACCAACAGGGCGAGCAGGAACGCCAGCGCCATCATCGGCACTACGTGCGCAACCCAGTAGAAGGCCGTGTTACCGAGCGCCGTCCAGAAGATGTGGTAAGTGAGGGTCGACGTGTAGTTGCTCAGTCCGATGAATTGCGCCGAGCCGTAGCCTTTGTAGCGGTAGAGGCTGAGCACCAGCGAGTAGAGCGCCGGTCCCAGAAACAACAGCACGAACGCCGCGACGAACGGAGCAATCAGCAGGCAGGGCGCGACGCGCTCGTGGAGCGATCGCGTTTCGACGCTACGCGGCCGGCGTCGAGAAGGCAGCGCGGTCACTGCCGGACGTTCCCTTTCGACCGCACTGCCGTCTCCTTATGATCGCGCGCCCGCTGGCATGAGGACAGCCCGCCGCCGCGCCGCGCAACGACCGGCTGCAAGTTAGTTGAACGGATTTCCGATCTGCGACTCCATGTCGGCCTGGGCCGAATGCAACGCCGTGTCGAGATCGGCGCTCCCGGTGAGGTAGCTGTGAATCCACCCCATCATGATGTCGAAGCCTTTGGAAGCCGCCGGATCATAGGCAACGATCTTGATATAGTCGTAGCTCTGCAATTCAGTCGTCGCCAAGTCAGGGCCGAAATAGTTGGCGGGAAGGAGCGCAAAGTCGCTATCGGACATACCAGTCGGCTTCACCGGTTTCTGATTGAGCGAAAGGAACTCATCCTTCGCGCTCTTGAGCAGTGGCGTCGTACCAAACGCGTTGTAGGTGACGAGTGCTCCCTCCTTCTGCAGGAACACCTGCCGCAGATAGTCGGCTGCCGCCTTGGCGTTCGGCGCGCGCTTGAGCACGACAAACACGGAGCCGCCTTCCGAACTGCCGTAGCGCTGGTCGGCGAGCGGCGAAAGCTTGGGCCATAAGCCGACCTTCCACTGGCCCGCCTGCTTCGGGGCGAAGGAGGGCAGGAAAAGCTTCATCCAGTTGCCCGACGGAAGCGTTGCGATCTTCCCGGCCGCGATCGCCGGCTGCCAGTCCGACGACCAGTCGTCGACCGTGGTAGTGACGCCTGCGTCGTAGAGCTTCTTCACCGCGGCAAACACCTCGCGGAATGCCGGGCTGCTGCCGATATCGAAATGACCATCCTTGCCGGCAAAGAAATTCACGCCGTCGTAGGCCGACATCAATTCGTCGATGAGATACGGCGCCGGTTGCGGCCCAAGGTTGGTGATGGTCGAATTGGCTTTCTGCTTGAGGGCGTCGCCGGCCGCGATGAAACCGTCAAAGGTGCCGAGCGAGTCGAGTGAGACGCCTGCCTTATCGAATAGGTCGGTGTTGTAGAAGAACAGTTTGCTCTTGAGCTCGAAGGGCACGCCGACGAGCTGGCCGTCGTTCTTGGCCAGAACCATGCCTCCGGAATAGACATCATCGGACACACCCCCAGAGTAGATGTCATCGAGCGGCAGCAATTCGCCCGCGGTGGCGAACTCGGCGACCTGCGTCTTGTTGAGCATCGCTATATCCGGCAAATTCTGGCCCGAGGCCAAGGCCAGTCGCAACGTGGCCGCCACGTCCTGATCGGTTGGGCCTCCATCGACTGCCTGCACCGTATAGCGCGCCCCGAGTGCTGGAATCCCGGTTGCGATCGCTTGCGATATCTTGGTCATCGCGGTGGCGCCGCCCCAGCCCATCCAACGCAAAGCAACAGGCGTGTCGGCGCGAACTGCGGGCATGCTGATGAGTGGCAGTGTCGCTGCTGCGACTGCAGTTGAGCCAAGCGCGAGCACGTCGCGCCGTGTCAATTTGTTCATGGCTACCTCCCTTGTCCCGGCGTCCCTCTCCGGGCTGCGGACGTGCTTGTGATGCCGAGCCTCTTGTCGGGTGCCTTAGTACCAGTTGGTATCTTGGTTCCGCTTCGAGTCAAGTATTTGTGGGGCAATAACGGCGAAAAAACTTGCGCCCAGGTCGAAATTGGTCCACGTGTGGGTCACGGAGGTAGAAAAATTGAGCCCAAATTCCCCGACCAGCCGCGAGCGCAGCCAATCGACACAGATGGCGATGTACTCCGAACTGAAGCGCAACATTGAACTCGGCGTTTCGCCAGCCGGCGCGAGGCTGCCGACTGAAAGGGCCTTGGCCGAGCTTTACGGCGTAAGCCGGAAGCTGGTCCGCCAGGTGCTCGATCGACTGACCAATGAAGGCTTGATCGACCGGCGCGTTGGCAGCGGCACGTTTGTGCGGGGCGGTGAACTGGCCCCGCGTCCCAGTTGGCTCGTTGCCCCTCCCGGTTGCAGCCCGCTCGACGCCATCGAAGCTCGGCGCGTACTCGAAGTCGGTGTCGCCGAGCTGGTCGTTGCCCGCGCCAGCGACGGCGACTTCGCACGGATGCAGGAAGCCCTGGAGGTGATGCACAAGGTGGATGATCCGAGCGGCTTTCGCGCCGCCGCGTTCGCTTTCACCCTCGAAGTGGTCAAAGCCGCACGTAACCCGCTGCTCACTGCCATGTATGAAATGCTGATAGCCGCTCGCGCGCAGTCGGGGTGGGACAAGCTGGCATTTCTCGTCCAACCCAGGGAACGCCAGCGTGCGCGCCGCAGCAGCGAGGAGTTCCTCGACCTGCTCCGCCGCCGGACATCGAAAGCGGCTGGCGAGCAGCGCTACCGCGAATACTCGACCATGATCGCCCAGATCATGTCCCATCCCGCAGAATAGCGACGGCAGATCGCCGCCGGGCCGAACGGCGTCACCGCACGAAAGCAGCTCGCGCCAGCTTCGGATCCTGGCGCGGCCTCGCCGGTCGGTAGGCCTCGAGCATCAGCGAGTCGAGATCGGCCAGCATCTCGTCCAATTCCGCCAAGGCTTCGCTGTCGAGGATCCGGCCGCCGGTCTGGCGTACAGCCGCGTTTCCGATAATGCCGCGGCGCGCGAGCACCTGCTTGTACACGACGGCTCCGTAGGAAGCCTCCAGCGAGAGCAGGGGCAGCAGCCGTCGGTGCAGCTCCTTGGCCGTGGCGATGTCGCCGCGCTCCAGCGCTGACCAGACGGCAACGTGGACGTCCGCTACTTCGCACGCCGGCATCGTGCCGCAGGCGCCGCGCCGATGCTCATCGATCATGCGGATGCCCGCGCGCCCACCCATTACACCGAGTAGGTTCGGCGCCTGCAATGTCCGGATTTCGCTGATCATCGGGCCGGAGAATTCGGTCTCTTCCTTGATGTAGCGGATGCTGCCGATCTCGCGCACGAGGCGCGCCAGCAACGGCACCGAAAGCACCGTGCCGCCCGGGCCGGCGTAGTTCTGGACCATGATCGGAAGAGAGGATGCTGCGGCGATCTCGCCATAGAAACGGCAGGTCTCGTCGGCGACAGGGCGGTGCATGGTCGGCGGCATGGCCATCAAGCCGTCGGCGCCGCTTGCTTCGGCGTGTCGCGCCAGTTCGGCAGCGATGGGCCAGCAGGAGCAGGAAATGCCGACGATAGCTACCGCTTTGCCAGCCGCCTCCTCAGCGACCACCTCCGCCACTCGCCGCCGCTCGGCGTCGTTGAGATAGCCTACTTCGCTGGCGTTTGCAGTGGAGACGACGCCGCCTACACCGGCCGCGATGCAGAAGCGCACTGTCGCGCGGAGCCCCTCGAAATCCACTTTGAGGTGCTCGTCGAACGGTGTCGTGACGATCGCAAAGACTCCTCGCCAATGCTGCATTTGCCTG
>DASZQY010000096.1:0-3884 GCA_035549395.1 Bauldia sp. | reverse complement strand
CGCCGTCGAATAGCAATAGAACGGCGTGCCGACCGCGGCCGCCAGCGTGTCGAGATTGACCGCCTCGGCGTGCAGGACGCCGTCGCGATAGTCGAAATGATGCATCGGGATTTAGTCTAGTTGAGCATCGGGTCGAGAATGAAGGGCCGATTCTGCCCTTTCGACGCGATTGGTTTGCCGTTCGAGTCGACGCCAGGATCGGACGACGTGCTGCGGCTGCCGATCGGCGAGGCGATAGGCGCGAGCAACCCGCCATTGGCCTGCGGCTCGACGGCGTTCGAGGCGCCCGGCGGCGGATCGAGCGGGCCCTTGCGGCCGCAGCCGCCCAGCACGAGCAAAGCGGCCATCGCGGCGACGACAGCTAAACCCCTGAGTGGACGGCGAAATTCGGACACGTCGGTCTCCTTGATCCGGCCGCACCATAGCAGATTCCGCACTGTTTACACCCCCTCGGCGATGCCCGGCCGGTGCCGGGATGCGGCGGGCGCGGCGGTTTGCTACGGATGTCGCCGATGCAGGCCATCCGCACCTGGCTCGCCCTCCTGCTCGTCCTCGCGCCGGCCGCCGCCGCGCAGACGCGCTGGACCACCTATGCCAATGCGCGCTTCGGCACCACGGCCGACTACCCCGCCGACCTCTTCACCCGGCGCGATCCGGAGCCGGAGAACGGCGACGGCGTCCGCCTGCACAGCGCCGACGGCCGCGCGACCTTGACCATCTTCGGCCACTACAACAGCGAGAACGACACGCCGGCGCGCTATTACGAGAGCATCGTCGACAAGACCGGCGTGACCTACAAGACGATCGCGAAGACCTATTACGTCGCGTCCGGCCAGCGCGGCGCCGACATCTTCTACGAGCGCTGCAATTTCCGGCCCGGCGACCGCGCCACCGTCGACTGCTTCGAGCTCACTTATCCGGCGCGCGACAAGAAGATGTGGGACGCGATCGTCGCCCGCATCAGTAAGTCGTTGCGCGCCGGCAAGGGCGTGGATGATTGAGCTGACCTGGCCGCGCCGAGCACACAGCGCAAATCGATATGCCCTCTCCCCTCGTGGGAGAGGGCATTGAGAGCGTCTCTACGTGTGATGATGGGAGAGGGGGCGCCCCCTCTCCCATTCTTTTTCGCTGATGTGCTGCGGCTGCCCTCTCCCACGAGGGGAGAGCGACTGTCTTGCGTGTCAAGCGACTTGCCATGGCCTGCGGTCCCTGACGATGGCGTTGAGGATTGTGAGGAGTTTCCTGGCGACGGCGATCAGGGCGACCATCTTCGGCTTTCCGGCTGCGACGAGCCGGTCGAAGAAGACCTTGAGGACCGGATTGTGCCGTTTGGCGACGAGCGCTCCCATGAACAGCGCGGTGCGTACGACGGTGCGGCCTCCGCCGATGAAGCTCTTGCCCCGCCACTGTCCGGACTGGCGTGTGTAGGGCGCCAGTCCGGCCAGAGCGGCGATCTCTTTGCGATCGAGCGCTCCCAGTTCGGGAAGCTCGGCGATGAGCGTCCGCGCAACAACCGGACCCACGCCCGGCACGCTGGCCAACAGGTCCTCCTTCTCGCGCCAGGCTGGCGAGCCGCGGATCTGGTCGTCGATCTCGTCGTCTAGCTCGACCAGTTCCCTCTCCAGAGCCTTGCGCAATCGCACGATGCTCTTCTTCAGGCGTTTGTCGGCGAAGCGGCGGTCGCGCTGGCCCTCGGCGGCCATCATCTCCACGATCTGGCGCCTGCGGGCGACGAGATCGGCGAGCAGGCGCGTCGCCTCGTCCGGAAGCGGCCGAGGTTGCAGCCCGGTCGCCTCGGCAAAGTGCGCGATCACCGCAGCATCGATCGGATCGGTCTTGGCCCGCTTGCCGATGGCCTGGGCGAAGTGGCGGACCTGCGCCGGATTGACCACGACGAGCGGAAGGGCCGCGGCACCGAGAGCTGCCGCGACAATCGTTTCAAACCCGCCAGTCGCCTCCACAGCGACAATCGTTGGCGGCATTTGCCTCAGGCGCTCGATCAGACGATCCAGACCGGCACCGTTGCGCTCGACCGCAAACGCTTCTCCGCCGGGCCGTACGGCCACGTCCAGGCGGTCTTTAGAAACGTCGATTCCAACAGCGATGATGTCCATGGCGACCCGTCCTTGCCTAATCGGGCTTCGCACTTTGCGGCCCAGGCGACTGTTCGGGTTCGATGGAACGGCAGGTGGCGCACCATGCTCTCCCACGGCCTCTAACGACCCAGGGCACTTCGGGCGGCCACCCGCCACCGCGACCGCTAACCTACCAGAGTCGCGACGCCGAGAGTTACAAGGGCACAATGACTGACGTCGCGCCCGCGGAAGCGTCCAACGAAGTGTGCAAGCGGCGGCGGCGCTCATGCCCCCGCGATCTTCTCCCAATACAGCGCGCGGTGCTGCATCTTCCCCTGCCACGGCCGCGACTTTTGCGTCAGCACCAAGAGCCCATCTTCGAACGCCGTGAACCGCGTCTGTTCGCCGCCGACACGCTTGGCCTCGGCCGAGGCATCGACGCGCGTCACCAAAGTCCGGCCGTCCCACGTATAGTTGCCGCAGTACGACATGTACTCGCGCACGGTCTCGCCCGGCGGCAGCTCTTTGCGCGAGTCGCACAGCACCGACATCATCCGCCCGTCGGCGTAGAACACCAAAAGCCCGCGCGGGTCCTCGCCATAGGGCGGATGCATCGGCGCCCCGTCGTCGCCCACCGCCGACGTCTTCACCAGCCGCCAGACGCCGACGATGGCGCTCGCCGCGTCTGCGCCCCTTTGCCCGCTCATGGCACCTTCAACCCGAGCTTCTTGATCAGCGCCGCCCACTTGCCTTCGTTCTCCTTGATGTTCGCCGCATAGACGGCCGGCGTCGACGGCATCGCCGAACCGCCGTCCTCGACCAGCCGCTGCTTGACGTCCGGCATGGCCAGCACCTCGTTCAGCGCCTTGTTCAATTTCGCGACGACGTCCTTCGGCGTCTTCGCCGGCGCCACCAGCCCGTAATACTGCACGATGTCGAGCGGCACGCCGGACTCTTTCGTCGTCGGCACGTCGGGGATCGCCGCCAACCGCTCCGGCGCCGCCACGGCGATGGCGCGGATCGCGCCCGACTTGATGTTGCCGATCGCCGGCGGCAGCGTGTTGAAGGCGAGCCGCACGTGGCCGCCGAGCAGGTCGGAGGTCAGCGGCCCGGTGCCCTTGTAGGTGACGATGACGACGTCGGTCTTGGTCATCGACTTGAACAGCTCGGCGCCGAAGTAATTCAGCGTCGGCGACGGCGGCGTGCCGATGTTGAGCTTGCCCGGCTCCTTCTTGGCCAGCGCGACGAGGTCGGACATCGACTTCACCGGCACCGACGGGTGCGCCATGATGACGATCGGGATCGAGGCGACGAGGCCGATCGGCTCGAAGTCCTTGGCGAGGTCGTAGCCGGGGTTCGACGGCAGCGAGGCGCCGGTCACCAGCATCAGGATGGTGTAGCCGTCGGGGGCCGAGCGCGCCGCGTCGCGCACGCCGATGACCGAGCCGGCGCCCGGGCGGTTGACGACGATGACCTGCTGGCCGAGCTTTTCCGAGAGCTTGTTGGCGATGACGCGGCCGACGGTGTCGACGCCGCCGCCGGCCGGGAACGGCACGATCAGGCTGACGGTCTTGGTCGGATAATCGGCGGCCTCGGCGGCGCCGGCGGTGATGGCGAACGCGGCCGCCGCCGCGACGAATAGGCCCGCGCGCGTGTGTGTGCGCATTGTCGTTTCTCCCCAGGGTTTTCTTGTTGGTGTGTCGTCCCTGCCGGTGATTTTGGCAGGGTTCGCCGGGCGGCGATACCGGGGGGAGCGACGGGAGGGGTGGGGTTTAGTCCGCGTGGGAGGAAGTGCCACAGCCGGACTTA
>DASZQY010000095.1:0-2140 GCA_035549395.1 Bauldia sp. | reverse complement strand
GCCAGATGCCGGTGACATAGGTTTCGCCGGCAGCCTCGTAGTCGAGCTTGTCGTTGGACCAGTCATCGTCCTCGATGGCCCGGCGGCAGGCTTCGGCTGGTGTTGCAGCCTCATAGGTGCGCTGCCGGTAGACCGGCACGCCGTAGGTCGTTTCAACGGTGTAAGCGGGCATGACAGCCTCCTGAAAACGCGAAAGCCCGGCGCGGCGGCCGGGCTGTTGGGGTTGGGTGGAGAGAAGGCGGGCTAGTAGCCGAATTGCCATGACGGCCAGGGCTGGCCGTCATCAGCTGCCTTGACCGCCTCCTCGAGATAGTCGGCATCGCCTTCCACAACGGTCGGGTTCTCGACGGGCGTTTCGTCGATCACCGTCACGCTGCAGATGAGGCCGTCCTCGACCTCGACATGGACGGGCACGAGATACTGGAAGACGACGCGGCGAGGCGCGCCGGGTCTGGGCTTCGTCATCGGATTGCTCCTGATAGAGAGGCTGGCGGGAGCGGCCGAAGCCGCCCCCGCCAAGGTCGCGTCACTCGGCGGCGATCATCGCCGGGTCGTCGGCATCGGGGTCGCCATCATCCGGCTGCTCGTCCTCATCGTCGGCGAGGAAGGCCGGCAGCGTTTCATCGCCTTCACCTCCGCTTGCATCGACCGAGGTCGTCGCATCGTGATCGGCGGACCGCAGCGGCTCCGGCAGCCAGCCGGTGTCGGCGAGGAGCCGCTCGGCTTCCTTGGCCATTTCCGGCTTCTTGAGGTGATCGATGAGCTGCGCCTTCTCCTCGCCGAGCGCTTCCCGCACGGCTTCTATGATCCGGCTCTTCGTCACGCGGCCGAGATAGTTCGCCACCGTCGGCCGCCAGCCGGCCTCCACCATGTCGAGACCGGTGGCGCGCGCCAGCCGATCGGCATCGCGCATGCGCCGATCGAGACCGTGCTGGGTGACGCCATAGCCGCTATGGGGATGCGGGCGCTCGTAGAGCGCGTTGATGCCATAGCTGACGCAGTGGGCGAGCAGCGCGAGGCGGCTCGCATCGTCGAGGCCGGCGATCCAGTGCCACAGCCGATCGTCGTCATCGAGCGGCATGTCCGCCTTCCAGGCTTCCACGCGTGCCTGGATGGCCTTGGCGGAGGCGCTGTCCTTCAGGTCGGTTGCCTGAACGGGGAAGTGGACCTCTCGGACCGACGCCTCGACGGCGCAGCCTTGCGCGTTGCGCTTGAACGCATCGAGCACCAGCCTGTGTAGGAGCGCCGTCAGCGCGACATGCGGATGGTTGGCGACCGCGTCGCGCAGCGCCAGCGTGCGATGGGCGGTGAGCTCGATGACCAGCCGCTCGGGCAGCGGCTTGATGGCGTCGTCCTCCTCGTCATCGTCCGCGTCCGTGCCCTGGCCGCCAATCGTGATGACGGCGCGTTGAGCGGACGGCGCCGCGGGAGCATCGTCCCCGTCGGATTCTCCGTCGGTTTCGGCGTCGCTGCGTCCGACGGTGATCGGCGCCTCGTCTTCGGGCCGCACATAGCCGCGATCGATCACGAGGTCGCCGTCTCGATCAACACTGACGAAAACGCCGGCGCGCGCGATGTCGGCGGGGTCATAGACGACGGGACGCTTCTCGAAGGCTTCAAGCGCCTCCTCGATCTCGCCCAGGCGCCGGTCGATCTCGTCCGGCAGCTCGTCGGCGCCGTCATATTCCGCTTCGAGCCGGTCGTACTCGGCGCGCAGCGCCTCGCGTTCGTCCCGCTCTTTCTCGGTGAGATCGACGAAGGTGCCGCCGATCTGGCGCAGGCCGTGGTCGTAGCCGTAGGGCAGGTCGAGGTCGATCTTGATCCACTTCCAGCCTTCGGCGGCGATCTCGTCCGCGACCGCCTTCAGCTTCTCGCTGACCAGGCGGTGAAGGAGCGCCGGGTCGGCGAGCCAGCCACCGTCGTCGTCCTCGAACAGGTCGCGCAGAACGGCGCCTCCTGCCGCGACATAGGCGTCGATGCCGACCAGGCGCGCCCGCTTGTCGGAGGCGGGGATCGTGGTCTCGGTCAACAACTGGCGGATATGCCAGGGCTGCCGATTGTAGGAATGCTGCACGGCCTCCCACACCTGCTCCTGGCGCTGGTGGTCCGGGTTGACGGTGAAGGCCATCAGCATGTCGAG
>DASZQY010000094.1:0-8941 GCA_035549395.1 Bauldia sp. | reverse complement strand
ATGTGGAGCATGGTGTCGGAAATCGTCTCGGAACTCGACTTCGACTACGCCGCCTACACCGAGGACTATCTCGGCCGTTTTGCCCGCGCCAACGCTGCGCGCAAGGCGGGGCAGCAGGGCTGATCGGCTCGACGCGATCAGGGTACCGTCGCCGCCTTGACGATGCCGGCTCGCACCGCCGACAGCGATACGGCAAACGACGCGGGCGCGCCGAACACCGTCACGCCGACGTTGCAGGCGCGGCGCTCGCTCGAGCTCCAGCAATCGTGCACGCCGGTGATCCCGGCGTAGTTCACGGTGCACCGGAACTCGGGATAGGCAAAGCGCGCGGCGTTGCGGTTGGGCGACAGCGGCTTGTCGATCGGCCGCGCCTCGCCCTTCACCAGGTATTCGCGCTCCGATCCGTTGCGCATGGTCAGGCGCACATTCGCCTTCGCCCAGACGTAACCATCGGCGACGCCATAGCTGAGGTCTTCGATCGAGACGCGGGCGACATCGGCGCGCGCCGGAACGCAGACCAGCATCTGGTCAGCGACGTCAGCCCTGGCCACGCCGGCAGAAAGAGATGTCACGGCGGCTGCGGTCGCCGCAGCACCGGCACACAGCATCAGGCGATGAAAGGCCCCCATGGTCTCGCCGCCTCAGCGTGGCGCCGGAATTTCAGAGCTCGCGAATCGCGAACCGCATGGGCGCCACGCTGACGAACATACAACCGCCGCGGGCTGCGGGCGAGGGGGCGGATTGCCGGGTTTTGCGCCAGGTGGTCCGAGCCCGGACGTTCCGGCCATTCGCGATCTGTGCGATAAGCCCTCGAGGGGGCGAGCATGACCTGCAGAACATGGCAAATCGGCCGGATGCACGTGGCTACGAAGCGCCGAAGCGGAACGGCATGAGCCTTCCCTCCCACGCCTCGGTCGTCGTCATCGGCGGCGGCATCATCGGCTGCTCGACCGCCTATCACCTGGCGCGTGACCACAAGGCCGACGTCGTGCTGATCGAGCGTGGCAAGCTGACCAGCGGCTCGACCTGGCACGCCGCGGGACTGGTCGGGCAACTGCGCTCATCGGCGTCGATCACGCAGGTGCTGCGCTACTCGGTCGATCTCTACAAGAAGCTCGAGGCCGAGACCGGTCTGGCCACCGGCTGGCGCGAGACCGGGTGCCTCAGGCTCGCCACCAACGCCGACCGCTGGACCGAGTTCAAGCGCCAGGCGACGACGGCGCACTCCTTCGGCCTGGAGATGAATCTGCTCTCCGCCGCCGAGGCAAAGGCGATGTGGCCGCTGCTCGAAGTCGGCGATCTCGTCGGTGCCACCTTCATGCCGAGCGACGGCCAGGCGTCGCCCTCCGATATCGCTCAGGCGCTGGCCAAGGGTGCGCGCTCTCACGGCGCGAAGATTCACGAGGGCGTCTCGGTCATGGGCTTCGAGGTGAAGGACGGGCGCGTCGCCGCGGTCGTCACCAGCGAAGGCCGCATCGCCTGCGAGAAGGTCGTGCTCTGTGCCGGCCTGTGGTCGCGCCAGATCGCCGAGACGATCGGCGTCAGCGTGCCGCTGCAGGCGGTGAAGCACCAGTATGTCATCACCGAGCCGGTGGCGGGGGTGACCGCCGGGATGGCGACCATTCGCGACCCTGATCGGCGCACCTACTTCAAGGAGGAAGTCGGGGGTATCGTCTTCGGCGGCTACGAGCCGGACCCCATACCCTGGCTCGATCCGGCGCCCGACGACTTCGAGTTTCGCCTGCTCGACGACGACTGGGACCATTTCGAGCAGCACATGGTCGAGGCGCTGGCGCGCATCCCGGCTCTCGAGACGGCCGGCATCAAGCAGATGATCGACGGCCCGGAATCGTTCACGCCGGATGGCAACTTCATCCTTGGCGAGGCGCCGGAGGTGCGCAACTTCTTCGTCGGCGCCGGCTTCAACGCCTTCGGCATCGCTTCCGGCGGCGGGGCAGGATGGGTGCTCGCCGACTGGGTGATGCGCGGCGAGCAGCCCATGGACCTGTGGGTGGTGGACATCCGCCGTTTCTCCGGGCTGCACCGCGACCACGCCTGGACGCGCGAGCGCACGCTGGAGGCCTACGGCAAGCACTACACCGTGGCGTATCCGCTGGAGGAATACGAGAGCGGCCGTCCGCGCATCGTCTCCCCGCTCTACGAGCGGCTGAAAGCGCGCGGCGCGGTGCTGGGCTCCAAGCTCGGCTGGGAGCGCGCCAACTGGTTTGCGCCGCCGGGTATCGAGGCGCGCGACGCCTACACCTTCGGCCGCGGCAACTGGTTCGAGCCGGTCGGCGAGGAGCACGCGGCCTGCCGCGAGCGCGTCGCGATCTTCGACCAGTCGTCGTTCGCGAAATTCGAGATGAGCGGCCGCGACGCGGCAAAGGCGCTGTCGTGGATATGCGCCAACGATGTCGCCAAGGCGCCGGGACGCCTGACCTACACGCAGCTCCTCAATTCGCGCGGCGGCATCGAGTGCGACCTCACGGTGGCGCGGCTGGCCGAAGACAGGTTCTCTATCGTCACCGGCACGGGCTTCCGCACCCACGACTTCGCCTGGATCGCGCAGAACGTTCCCGCCGGTTCGGACGCGCGGCTGACGGATGTGACCGAGCAGTGGGGCACGCTGTCGCTGTTCGGCCCTCGCGCCCGCCACGTGCTGGCGACGGTCGCCGGCGCCGATGTCTCCAACGCCGCTTTCCCCTTTGGTCACGTCCGCGAGATTGCCGTTGCCGGTGTGACGGTGAGGGCGCTCCGCGTCACCTATGTCGGCGAACTCGGCTGGGAGCTGCACACGCCGATCGCCGATACCGGTACGGTGTTCGACGCGCTGATGCAGGCCGGCGCGGCACACGGCATCGCCCCGGCAGGCTATCGCGCGATCGAGTCGCTCAGGCTCGAGAAAGGCTACCGGGCCTGGGGGCAGGACATCACACCGAACGACGATCCTTTCCAGGCCGGCCTTGGCTGGGCGGTGAAGCTGAAATCGGGTGTGCCGTTCCTCGGCCGCGCGGCGGTGGAGAAGAAGGCGGCGGCGCCACTCGCCAAGCGACTGATGACCTTCACCATCGCCGATCCGGCGATCTCTCTTTTCGGCCGCGAAACCATCTACCGCGACGGTGAACGTGTCGGCTACCTGACCTCGGGCGGCTGGGGCTACACGGTCGGCGCCAACGTCGGCATGGGCTACGTCCGCAACCCGGCGGGCGTCAGCGACGATTTTCTTCAAACGGGCAAATATGAGCTCGAGGTCGCCACCGTTCGCGTTCCGGCCTCGCTGCACATGGCGCCGCTCTACGACCCGAAGGGCAGCCGCATCAAGGCATAGCACCGCCGAGGCGCATTGCCGGTCACGTGATAGGCGCGGCGGGCGTTGCGAGTTATAGTCGCAGCATGGGCGAGACAGAATCCCTGTTCTCCTTGCTCCGCCGCACGGCCGACCCCGCAGCGGCGGCCGCGATCGAAGAGGTCGTCACCAAAGGCACCGACCGGGACCTCAATCGCATCAACCCGCTCGCCTTTGCCGAGAAGCATCACCTGAACACCGAGGCGACGATCGCGGCCTTTCTTCATGCGGCGCGTCTCGGCCTCTTCGAGATGCAGTGGAACATGCTCTGTCCCGGCTGCGGTGGCGT
Organism: Bauldia sp.; assembly: GCA_035549395.1. Lineage (GTDB taxonomy): Bacteria > Pseudomonadota > Alphaproteobacteria > Rhizobiales > Kaistiaceae > DASZQY01. The sequence continues at coordinate 5,306 of DASZQY010000094.1, read as the reverse complement.
GCTCGGCGAGAACGCCTCGCTGAAGACGGTGCACGAGGATGTCTACAACTGCCGGCTCTGTGCCGCCGGCTACGAGCCGACGCTGGACGAGACCATCGACGTGAACTTCACGGTCAGTCCGCGCGTGCGCCGGATCGCTGCCCACGATCCCGATTCGCTGACGCCGGTCGAGTACTATCGCCAGGTGTTCTGGAGCACCGGCGTCCGCTTTCCCGAGGAGGATTTCGACGCCGACTTCGAACAGGCGACGCTCGACATGCTCGAGCTGCCGCCGGGCGAGAAGGCGTTCCTGACCGTGCCGCTGCCGGAAGGCAAGATCGTCGTCTTCGATCCGGTCACGCACGCTGCCCACTTCCTGCTGGTCGAAGGCGAACCGACCAAGGAGCGGCAGGCGCTGTCCATCACCTACAACGAGGTGAGCCCGCCGAGCGGCTACGCCAACCTGCGTCCCGGCCAGCTCCGCGTCGCGTTCGACAACCGCACCAAACGCCGCGTGCTGCCGACCGTGTGGGTGCTGAACGACCGCATGCACGAGATCCTGGGCCGTCGCCAGCCGTTCCTGACGGCCAAGCGCCTGCTTTCCAACCAGACCTTTCGCGATCTCTACCGCGCCGATGCCCTCGACATCGACCAGCGCCTGAAAATCCTCAGCCTGACGTTCCTGTTCACCGATCTTCGCGGCTCGACCGCGCTCTACGAGCGGGTCGGCGATCTTGCCGCTTACGATCTCGTGCGCTCGCATTTCCATGTGCTGCACGACATCGTTTCGGAAGAGGCCGGAGCGGTGGTCAAGACCATCGGCGACGCGGTGATGGCGACATTCGTGACGCCCGATCGCGCCATCGCGGCGGCACTGCGCATGCGCGACGGCATGGCCAGGCTGAACGACGAGCGCGGCCACGAGGACCTGCTGCTCAAGATCGGCATTCACGAGGGACCGTGCCTCGCGGTCAACCTGAACGACCGCCAGGATTATTTCGGGCAGACGGTGAACATCGCCTCGCGCGTGCAGAACCTGGCGGTCGACCGCTCCATCTACGCCACCGAGCCGGTGGTCGAGGACGCCACCTCGGCCGCGCTGCTGCGAGAGCATGGCCTGGTGCCGACTTTCCAGCAGCAGGCGCTGAGGGGCATCACCGAGCGCGTCAAGATCTACGAAATCCCGTAGCGCGAGGACGCGCGGCTCGCGGGCGCGGCAATTCTCCGCTGCAGTGCATCGAAACCTTTGCGGCGTTTGTGCGTTTCCCTCGTTATTCAGATCGAGGAGGGCACATGCCTGCAGACCCGACCACCCGTCGCGCCGGCCCGAAAAAGGTTTCGTTTATCGGTACTTACGTGCCGCGTCGTTGCGGTATCGCCACATTTTCAAATGATCTGCTGACGGCGCTGCGCGCGGAAGCGCGCTCGACGGAATGGTGGGCGGTAGCGCTGAATGACGGCGCCGACGACTACGATTATCCGCCCGAAGTGCATTTCGAGATCGAGCAGAAAAGTCTCGCCGACTATCGCAAGGCGGTGGATTTCCTGAACATGAATCGTGTCGACGCCGTGTGCCTGCAACACGAGTTCGGCATCTATGGCGGCGCCTCGGGCAGCTACGTGTTGCGCCCGCTCGAATACCTGCGCATGCCGGTCGTCTCGACGCTGCACACGGTGCTGAAGGAGCCCAGCCGCGAGCAGCATGACATCATCAGCGCCATCGGGCAGTTCTCCGACCGCGTGGTGGTGATGAGCGAGATGGCGCGCGACGTGCTGACTTCGGTCTACCGGCTGGACAAGAACCGCGTCACCGTGATTCCGCACGGCGTGCCCGACATGCCCTTCCTCGATACCAGCTACAACAAGGACCAGTTCGGTCTCGTCGGCAAGAAGCTGATCCTGACTTTCGGGCTGCTCTCGGAAGGGAAGGGACTGGAGTACGTCATCGACGGGCTGCCGGAAATCGTGCGCGCCCATCCCGACGCCATCTTCGCCATCCTCGGCGCCACCCATCCCGAGGTGCGCCGGCGCGAGGGCGAGGCGTACCGCCATCTGCTGCAGCGGCGGGCTCGCGATCTCGGCGTCGCCGACAATGTCGTTTTCTACAACCAGTTCATCGACAACGCGACGCTGAGCGCCTTCCTTTCGGCGGCCGACGTGGTGGTGACGCCGTATCTCGGCCGCGAGCAGATCGTGTCCGGCGTTCTGAGCTACGCGCTCGGCGCCGGCAAGGCGATTGTCTCGACGCCCTACTGGTACGCGGAGGAGATGCTCGCCGACGAGCACGGCGTGCTGGTCCCCTTCCGCGACGCCGGCGCCACCGCGGCCGCAATCGTTCGGTTGCTGTCGGACGACGTGGAACGCAATGCCATGCGCAAGCGCGCTTATCTGAAGGCGCGGCCGATGGTGTGGAGCGAAGTCGCCAACCAGTACCTTCGCGTTTTCCGCGAAGTGCGGCGCGATCGAACGCTGCGCCCACGCTCGTACCGCATCAAGACGCTGCAATCGACGACGTTGGAACTGCCGTATCCGCGGCTCGATCACCTCAAGGTGCTTACCGACGGCACCGGCATCCTCCAGCACGCGCGCTTCGACATCCCCGACCGCGACCACGGCTACTGCACCGACGACAACGCCCGCGCGCTGATCGTCGCGCTGCAGGCCCAGCACGTGCTGGCGGAGAAGGACAACGACACCAGCGGCCTCAGCCACACCTACCTGTCGTTCCTGCAGCACGCCTTCAATCCCGATAACGGCCGCTTCCGCAATTTCATGGGCTATGACCGCCAGTGGCGCGAGGATGAGGGGAGCGAGGATTCCCACGGCCGCGCGCTGTGGGCGCTGGGGCAGACCGTGCTCGATTCGCCGCTCCACGGCATGGCCTCGGCGGCGATGGCGCTGTTCAACCAGGCGCTGCCACGCGCGGTCGAGCTGAAGCCGGTGCGCGCGGTCGCCTATGCGCTGCTCGGCATCGAGGCGTATCTGCGCCGCTTCAGTGGCGCGACCGAAGTCCGCCGGGCGCAGGCGCAGCTCGCCGAACGCCTGTTCGCGGCCTTCTCCAGGCACGCCTCGCCCGACTGGCCCTGGCCGGAAGATCAGCTGACCTATGCCAACGGGCTGCTGCCGCACGCGCTCATCGCCTCGGGCGCGCGGCTGGAAAACGACGCCATGGTGCAGATGGGCGTCAACGCGCTCGAGTGGCTGAACGCCATCCAGATCGATGCCAAGGGACATTTCGTCCCGATCGGCAATCGCGGCTGGTACAACCGCAACGGCACCCGGGCGCGTTTCGACCAGCAGCCGATCGAGGTGCAGCACATGGCCGACGCCTCGCTGGAGGCGCTGCGCGTCACCAGCGAGGCGCATTGGCTGGAGGACGCGCGCCGCTGTTTCGAATGGTTCCTCGGCCGCAACGACCTCGGCCAGCCGGTGTGCGATCACGCCACCGGCGGCTGCCGCGACGGTCTGCAGCCCGAGGGCCTTAACCACAACCAGGGAGCGGAATCGACCCTGGCGTGGCTGCACACGCTGATTGCGCTGCACGTCGCGACCGGTGCCACGTCGACGACGGTGAGCGAGATCACGACTGCCCGCCGGCCGCCGGCGGCCTCGCCGCCGCACGTGCGCGTCGCCGGCGAGCGTTCTGCCAGTGCCAACGCCCACTAGTCGAGGAGGAACGGCATGCTTACGCAGTCGCCGGTGAAGGAGCTGTTCAGCCGGTATCCGGACAACCCGATCATCACGGCGAAGGACCTGCCGTACGCCGCCAACACGGTCTTCAACCCCGGCGCCACGCTTTTCGACGGCGAGACGCTGCTCCTGCTGCGCGTCGAGGATCGCCGCGGCCATTCCCACCTGACGGTGGCCCGTTCCAAGGATGGGCTGACGAATTGGCGGTTCGACTCGACGCCGACGTTCGTCGCCGATCCGGACCGTTACCCGGAAGAGATCTGGGGCGTCGAGGATCCGCGCATCACGTTCATGGAAGAAGACAACAAGTGGACCATCGCCTACACCGCCTATTCGGTTGGCGGCCCGCTGGTCTCGCTGGCGACGACCACGGACTTCCGGACGTTCACGCGCCTCGGTCCGGTGATGCCGCCGGACGACAAGGACGCGGCGCTGTTTCCGGTCCGCTTCCGCGGGCGCTGGGGGATGCTGCACCGCCCGGTGCCGACAACGGCGGCAGCCGGCGCCCACATCTGGCTGTCGTGGTCGCCCGACCTTCGTCATTGGGGCGACCATCACATCCTGCTCCGCGCCAGACGCGGTTCCTGGTGGGACGCCAACAAGATCGGCCTCTCGCCGCCGCCGCTGCGCACCGCGGAGGGATGGCTGATGATGTATCACGGCGTCCGCACGACCGCGTCCGGCGCGATCTATCGCCTTGGCCTTGCGCTGCTCGATCTCGACAACCCCTCGCGCGTCATCTATCGCTCCGACGAATGGGTCTTCGAGCCTGACGTGGACTATGAGCTGTTCGGCGATGTGGACAAAGTCGTCTTTCCGTGCGGTTGGGTCGAGCAGAACGGCGAGGTGCGCATTTATTACGGCGCTGCCGACAGCCGCATCGGCGTGGCTTCGGCCAACATCGGTGAGCTGCTCGACTGGCTCAGGCAGACGGCAGCGCGGCCGCGCAGCGACGACATCGCGTAAGGCAGCGTGAGGCGACAGGCGTGATCGTTCCGGTCATCATTGCCGGCGGGTCGGGCACCCGCCTCTGGCCCGCGTCGCGCCAGGACGCCCCGAAGCCGTTCCTGCCGCTGCTCGAGGGCAAGTCCACATTTGCCTTGACGCTCGAGCGCGTCGCCGACCGGGCGCGGTTTGCCGCGCCGGTCATCGTCACGAGTGTCGATCACAAGTATCTCGTCGAGTCGGCGTTGAAGGCGGCCGGGGTTACCGCCGCGCTACTGCTGGAGCCGGCGCCGCGCGACACCGCTGCCGCCGTCGGCATCGCCGCGGCTTTCATCATGGCCCGAGACGCCGACGCGACCATGCTCGTTCTTGCCGCCGATCACGTCATCGAGGACAGCGCCGGATTTGGGCGTGTGGTGGACGGGGCACTGCCGGCGGCGGAAGCCGGGCGCATCGTCGTCTTCGGCGTGAAGCCGAGCGCACCGGCGACCGCCTTCGGCTACATCAAGCCGGGCGCGCCTATCGGGCAGGGCGAAGTCAGGGCCGTCGATGCCTTCATCGAGAAGCCCGATGCCGAACGCGCCGCGCAACTGGTCGCCGGCGGCTACCTCTGGAATTCCGGCATCTTCTTCATGCGCGCCGCCGTGGCGATGGCCGAGCTCAAGGCGCACGCGCCCGAAATCGCCGCGGCA
>DASZQY010000093.1:0-2857 GCA_035549395.1 Bauldia sp. | reverse complement strand
TATATTTCCGGCGTCTCGCACAGCACCGCCGTGCCGCCCTGCTCGACCAGGAGGTCGGCGGCATAGCCCAGCGCCGGGTTGGCGGTGATGCCGGAGTAGCCGTCCGAGCCGCCGCACTGGAGCGCCAGCATGATCTCGGATACGGGCAGGCTCTGGCGCTGCACGGCGTTGGCGTCGGCCAGCATCTCCTTGATCATGGCCACGCCGCGCTCGACCGTTTTCCGCGTCCCGCCCGTGGCCTGGATGGTCATGGTGCGGAACATCTCGTTTTCCTTCAGCCCATACTCGTCGACGAGATCGGGGATCTGCATCACCTCGCAGCCGAGGCCGACCATGAGTGCCCCGACGAGGTTGGGGTGGTTGGCGTAGCCCCACTCGGTGCGCTGGAGAATCTGGAAACCTTCCGAGCCCTTACCGGCCATGCCGCAGCCGGTGCCCTGCACGAAGGGGACGACGCCGTCGATGTTGGGATAGTCGGCGAGGATGCCGGAACGGTTGAACTCGTCGGCGATGAAGCGCGCCACCGAGGCCGAGCAGTTCACGCTGGTCAGGATGCCGATGTAGTTGCGCGTGCCGACCTTGCCGTTCTTGCGGCGGTAGCCCTGGAAGGTGCGGCGCTCCGCTACGGGCAGCACGTGCTCCGGCCGCGCGGCTTCAGCAAAGTGATAGTCGCGGGCGAAGTCATGAACGCCGCAGTTGTGTGTATGGACGTGCTCGCCCGGGCGGATGTCGGCGGTGGCGAAGCCGATGATCTGGCCGAACTTCAGCACCGGCTCGCCCTCGTGGATCGCGGCGGTCGCCATCTTGTGGCCCTTGGGCACGCGGCTGATCGCGGTGATCCCCTCGGCCACCGCGCCGGGCAGGATCGGGTCGACCGAAACGACGACGTTATCGGCGGGGTTGAGCCTCAGGAACCGCGGCGTGCGGGCGCGTTCGGACAAGCCGGTGATCGGGACGACGGTATCGTTGGCGGGCGTCATGAAAGATAACCTCTGCGGCCGTTCGGGCCGTCCAATTGCGGTCCCCGAAGATATGGCGGACTTGGTGGCAGCGCGCAATTGTTTGCGCTGTCAGCCAGCCGACGCCTCGATTTCGCTGCGGGTCGGGAAGCTCGGCTGGGCGCCGGCCTTCGTGCAGGCCAGCGATCCGGCGACGGCCGCCCGCGCCAACGCCGTGCGCATGTCGGCGCCGGCATCGAGGTAGGCGGCAAGGACCCCGCAGAAGGTATCGCCGGCACCGGTGGTGTCGACCGGGGTCACCGGCAGGGCGGGCACGCGGATGATCGCGCCGTCGTGGACGGCGACGGCGCCGTCAGCGCCCAGGGTGGCGATGACCGTGCGGTTCAGGCGGCGGGCGAGGCCGGTCACCGTGGCATCGGCGCCGGCGGCCGCGACGCCGAGGTGCTTCGCCAGATCGGCGGCCTCGTGCTCGTTGACGATCACCATGTCGAACTCGGCGATCTCCTCGGCGGCGAGGGCGGCGTAGGGCGCGAGCGACAGGATGGCGCGGGCGCCGGCGTGGTGGGCCATGCGCGCGGCGGCCAGCGTCTCCGCAAACGGCACTTCCATCTGCGTGAGCAGGATGCCGTTGGTACCGAATCCCTCGGCCGGAATCGCCGCCGCTTTTGCGTAGGCGTTGGCACCCGGCGCAATGACGATGGCGTTCTCGCCCCTGTCATCGACCGAGATGATGGCGAGCCCCGTGGGATGGGGGACGCGGGCAATGCTGAACAGGTCGACGCCGGCAGGCTTCAGCTCGGCGAGCGCGGTGTCGGCAAAGCCGTCGTAGCCGATGGCGCCGTGGAGCACGACCTTGCCACCGGCGCGGCGCGCAGCCAGCGCCTGGTTGGCGCCCTTGCCGCCAGGTATCAGCCGGTAGTCCGAGCCGCTCACCGTTTCGCCCGGATGCGGGATGCGGGCGACCCGCGTCACCAGGTCGACGTTGAGCGAGCCAAAGACGGTGATCATCGCCCGTGCTGCCGGCCGTGTGGCTGCTTCAGCGTTCGCTGAACGGGACGCCGCCCTTGGCCTTGTTGATCTTCGGCGCCTCGACGATCTGCACCGTCACGACATCGGCCTTGACGCCGAAGTTCTTCACCATCGCGTCGGTGAGGTCCTTCATCAGGCCCTTTTTCTGCTCGGGCGTCCGCCCCTCGGCACAATAGACAATGATCTCAGGCACTGGCGCTTTCCTCACAGGTCGATGGGCGGCGCACTGTGGCGCAGCGCGGCCCGCGAGGCAACGCCTTCGCACTGCACAATAGCTATTCTCGCAAACGCACAATCCGGCTAAGTAGAGGCGTGACCGGGGTTCTTCAGGGCTGAGTTCCGTGCCGATCCGCAAGATTCTTGTCGCAAACCGCTCGGAAATCGCCATCCGCGTGTTTCGCGCGGCCACCGAGCTCGGCATGGGCACGGTGGCGGTGTTCTCCGAGGAAGACAAGCTCGCCCTCCACCGCTTCAAGGCCGATGAGGCCTACCAGATCGGCAAGCGCGCCGACGGCAGCACCATGGGGCCGATCGAGGCGTATCTCTCGATCCCGGAAATCATCCGCGTCGCGCGCGAGGCCAAGGCCGACGCCATCCATCCCGGCTACGGCCTGCTCTCCGAAAACCCGGAGCTGGCGGAAGCCTGTGCCGCCGCCGGCATCATCTTCATCGGGCCGTCGCCGGCGACCATGCGCATGCTGGGCGACAAGGTTTCGGCGCGCAACCTCGCGGTCAGCGTCGGCGTGCCGGTGATGCCGGCGACCGATCCGCTCGGCAACGACATCGAGCAGGTGAAGGCCGCGGCCCTGAAGATCGGCTACCCGGTGATGCTCAAGGCGTCATGGGGCGGCGGCGGGCGTGGCATGCGC
>DASZQY010000092.1:0-14150 GCA_035549395.1 Bauldia sp. | reverse complement strand
GAACTACTTCGGCCACATCAAGCGATCGCTGGCCGGCACCGCCGCCATCTTCTTCAACTTCGGCACCCTCTTCTTCCTGCCGATCGCGGACGCCACCGCGATAAGTTACTCGATGCCGCTGATCACCGTGGCGCTCGCGGTATTCCTGCTTGGCGAATCCGTGCAGCCCTATCGCTGGTTGGCAATCGGCGTCGGTTTCGTCGGCATCGTCGTTATCGTCGGCGGATACTTCGGCGCCGGCGGCATCGACAGCCGCTACGCGACAGGCGCAGTGCTGGCGGTACTGGGCTCCTTCGCCGGGGCAATGGCGATCATCCAGATACGCACGCTGGCGCGGATCGAGCGTCCGATCACGATCGTCGTCTACTTTTCGCTGCTGACGACTTTGGCGGGGCTCGTCACGGCGCCATTTGGATGGGCCATGCCCGACGGTCGCGACGCCGCCATTCTCGTCGCCACTGGGATTGCTGGCGGGATCGCGCAGTTCTTCACGACCCAGGCCTACAGGCACGCAGGTGCATCGGCTGTCGCGCCGTTTGAGTACACCTCCATGCTATGGGCGCTTGCCGCGAGCTGGCTCGTGTTTGGCACTTGGCCGACAAGCAACGTCATTCTCGGGTCGGTCATCGTGATCGCTGCCGGCATCTTCGTGGCGCACCGCGAACACGCGCGCCGCGTGGCTGCAAACTAGGAGACTGCTCATCATGCGAACCAATCCCATGCGGGCTGGCGTTGAACGCGGCGAAGCACAGATCGGCACCTGGCTGACCATGATTGAAAATCCGGCTGTGCTGCGCCTCATGCAGGCGGCCGGCATCGACTTCGCCCGCGTCGATATCGAGCACACGGGTTTCTCGATCGAGACCATTGGCCGGCTGGCTGGTATGGCGCGTGCCCTCGACTTTCCAATCGCGGTCAGACCGCCCATCGCCAACCGCGAATGGATCACGCGGCTGCTCGATATCGGCGTGTGGAACCTGCACTGCCCGCAGGTGGAGTCTGCCGCGCACGCGGCCGAGATCGTGGCCGCCGCGTATTATGCGCCGAGGGGCCAGCGCGGCATGGGTGGTCTCGGCCCGGCGACCGATTTCGAGACGTTTGCTTCGGTGCGCGAGCAATGTGAGGCGGCAAATCGGCAGGTTTTCATTACCGTGATGCTGGAGACGTCGAAGGCCTTCGACGATCTCGATGCGATCGCCGCGACGGAGGGCATCGATGCACTGACCATCGGTCCGCATGATCTTGCACAGAACCTCGGGATTTTCGGCCAGCCCGACCAAACCCGGATTCTCGACGAGAAGCGCGAGCTGATGCTCGCCGCCGCGCGCCGTCACGGCAAGACCTGCGCGATGCTGGTGTCCAGTGCCGAGCAGGCGGACAAGTGGCGCGCCGCCGGCGCGCTGCTGCTCGCCTATTCCAGCGACACTGAAGTGCTGAGCAGCGGGTTCCGCAGCGCCATGCAGCGCCTCAAGGGGCGCGCGGCGCCACCTCGCGCCAGTTGATCGGGACGGGCCAGCACAAGCGCGTCGGATAGAACGCCGACGTGCCAGCTGCAAAATCGTTCTGCAAATCGCGATTACGGTCTGGCTGGCCAGATATCATCACATTTTGCATCTAGACTTCCAGTGAGCATCTGGTTGCCACGACGATGCCACGTGTCCAACCCATCGCTATCGCCGATATTGTGCCGCTTCTTCCGACCCCTTGGTGGCATTGCCGGCGCTGTAGGAGTGGGCGCCGGTTCCGGCGAGCTTGCCGCCATCGACGATGAGGTACTCGTCGCGCATCTTGCGACCGTCGAGCCAGCACTCGAGGATCTCGCGGGTGCCCGCGGCGTAGCGCGCCTGGGCGGAAAGCGAGGAGCCGGAGATGTGCGGGGTCATGCCGTGGTGGGGCATGGTGCGCCACGGGTGATCCTGCGGCGCGGGCTGCGGGAACCAGACATCACCGGCATAGCCGGCGAGCTGTCCGCTCTTCAGCGCCGCCACGACCGCCTCGCGGTTGGCGATCTTGCCCCGCGCCGTGTTGATCAGGTAGGCGCCGCGCTTCATCGTCGCGATCAGCTTGTCGTTGAACAGATTCTCGGTCTCGGGGTGGAGCGGCGCGTTGATCGTCACCACGTCGCAATGCGGTACCATGTCGGCGGCCGACTTGTGGAAGGTGAGGCCGAGCTCCTGTTCAACTGCTTCGGGCAGACGATAGCGGTCGGTGTAGTGCAGCTGCATGTCGAAGGGCTTCAGGCGCTTCAGGACAGCCAGCCCGATACGGCCGGCGGCAACCGTGCCGACGCTCATTCCCTCGACGTCATAGGAACGGGCGACACAGTCGGCGATGTTCCAGCCGCCTTTGACCACCCACTGGTAGGACGGGATGTAGTTGCGAACGAGGCCGAGGATCATCATTACAACGTGCTCGGCGACGCTGATCGAGTTGCAGTAGGTGACCTCGGCGACGGTGATGCCGCGCGCCATCGCGGCGGACAGATCGACATGATCCGAACCGATGCCGGCTGTGATGGCGAGCTTGAGCTTCGGCGCCTTGGCAATGCGCTCGGCCGTCAGGTAGGCAGGCCAGAACGGCTGCGAGATGACGACGTCGGCGTTGGGCAGTTCCTTCTCGAACACCGAGTTCGGCCCATCCTTGTCGGAGGTCACGACCAGCGTGTGGCCGCCGCTCTCCAGGTACTTGCGCAACCCGAGTTCACCCGACACTGAACCAAGCAGCTCGCCGGGTTTGAAGTCGATCGCCTTCGGCGTCGGCAGGGTCTGCCCGCCCGGATAGCGCTCGAGCCTGGGAAGACCGTCGCGGGCGTAGCTCTTTGGATAGCCGTCAACCGGGTCGTCGTAGAGAACGCACAGGACCTTAGCCATGGATTCCTCCGAGGTTTGTTGCGAACGCCCAGGCCTCAATAAACGACGACGCTGCGGATCGATTCACCGCGTGTCATCAGGTCGAAGCCCTCGTTGATGCGCGCGAGCGGCAAGGTGTGGGTGATGAGATCGTCGATGTTGATGCGCCCTTCCATGTACCAGTCGACGATCCTGGGCACATCGGTGCGGCCACGGGCGCCGCCGAAGGCCGAACCCTGCCAGACACGGCCGGTGACCAGCTGGAAGGGCCGCGTCGAGATCTCCTGACCGGAGGCCGCGACGCCGATGATCGTGCATTTGCCCCAGCCCTTGTGGCAGCACTCCAGCGCCTGGCGCATCAGCGTCGTGTTGCCGACACACTCGAAGCTGTAGTCGGCGCCGCCATTGGTCAGCTCGACCAGGTGGGCGACGAGATCGCCCTTCACGTCCTTCGGGTTGACGAAGTCGGTCATGCCGAACTTGCGGGCCAACGCCTCGCGCGCTGGATTGAGGTCGACGCCGACGATGCGCCGCGCGCCGACCATCTTCGCGCCTTGGATGACGTTGAGGCCTATGCCCCCGAGACCGAAGACCACGACCGTCGATCCGGCTTCCACCTTGGCCGTGAAAATGACGGCGCCGATCCCGGTGGTTACGCCGCAGCCGATGTAGCAGACCTTGTCGAAGGGGGCGTCCTCGCGAATCTTCGCCACCGCGATCTCGGGTACGACCGTGTAATTGGCGAAGGTCGAGGTCCCCATGTAGTGGTGGATGCTCTGCGGGCCGATGGAGAAGCGGCTGGTGCCGTCGGGCATCTCGCCCCGCCCCTGCGTAGCGCGGATCTTCTGGCAGAGGTTGGTCTTGCGCGAGAGGCAGTACTCGCATTCCCGGCATTCCGGCGTATAGAGCGGAATGACATGATCGCCGCGCTTGACCGAGGTCACGCCGGGACCGGTATCGACCACGATCCCTGCCCCCTCGTGGCCAAGGATTGCCGGGAACAGACCCTCCGGATCGGCACCCGACAGCGTGTACTTGTCGGTGTGGCAGATGCCGGTGGCCTTGATCTCGATCAGCACCTCGCCCGCCCGCGGACCGGCGAGCTGGACGGTCTCGATGCTCAGTGGTTGGCCTGCCTCGAAGGCGACAGCGGCGCGAACGTCCATGAGTTCCCCCTACTTTGCGCCGCCGGCCGCGGCGGTTGCGCTGCGCTGCCAGCGCTCGCGCACGAGATCGCGCATCATCAGCGCCTCGGCCCAGCGATCGGTCGTGTCATTGCCGTCGCGGCCGGTGATCGAATAGGGCTTGGGGCCAAGCTCACAGGTGAAGGCCAGCGTTGCATCGGCAGCGGCCCGGCGGCGCCAGCTGCGGAAGCCGTACTCCCACCAATCGAGGAACGTATCCAGCCACATCTTGTGGTGCGGGAAGCTGATCTCCACCTGGACTTGCTCGCGGCTGGCGACACGACCATGGAACGCCCAGGCGTTCTCCAGTACGCGATGGATCTGAGCGTGCGCTTCCTCCGGGATCGGCCAGGCGAACTCGCGGCCAACCAGGAAATGCGAGAGATCGGCCAGCAGCTTCAGATCCGGGAAGCAGTCGAGCAGATCGAGGACGAAGTGGAGGTCGGTCGTCATGCGGTCGCGGTGTGTCTCGATCAGCACCGGGAAGTCGACTTCCTCCGCCAGTCGTCGCCAGCCTTCGAGCAAGGGCACGCAATCCTGCAATCGGCGCGGCCGCACGTCCGGCTGGATGTCGAGGTGGTGCACGCCAACCTCGGCGCAAAGTTCGAGGCCGGGCTTGAGATCGTCGATAGTCTTGGGAAACCACTGCGCTTCGATGACCTTCCCTGAGCCCTTGAGCAACGCGCCGACGCGGCGCGCCCCGGCACCGTCGGTGAAGCTCGTCGAAACACCGTCATAGCCGGCTTCAACGATCGTCCTGACGTTCTCGTCCAGCGTGCGCTCCATGCCATCCGTATGGCGGCGCTCCATCGCCCAGAGGGACTGAAAGATCAGGATCCGTTGCATCGCGGGAATTTCCTCAATTGACGGCAGGGGACGATAGCGCCGCAGCAGCGGCGGTCGACAAAAGACGTACGCGCATGCCGTGCGTAATCAGCACCAGACGGGCAGTCTCCTCGAGTTCCTCTGCCGCAAATACCGCGCTGCGCAGAGAGCCAGCGGCGACGATCGGGCCATGGTTGCCGAGCAGCAACGCATTGTGGTGGTGGCCTGCCGCCGCCACCAGCTTGGCTAATTCCTCCGAGCCCGGCGGAGCGTATGGCACCACCCTTACTCGGCCAAATTGCATGATGGAGTATGGAGTAATGGCCGGCAGGGCATTCTCGGCGTCGATGTCCTCGAGACACGAAAGTGCGGTGGCGTAGGTCGAGTGGAGGTGCACCACTGCGCGAGCTGCCGGACGCGCGGCGTAGAACGCGAGATGCATGGGCACCTCCTTTGTGGGCCGGTCCCCCGATACGTAACGCCCATCGCCATCGAGTTTGGTCAGCAAGCCGGGCTGTAGGAACCCCAGACAAGAGCCGGTTGGCGTCACAAGATAGCCATCGGCCAGCCTCACACTGAAGTTGCCGGAAGATCCGGGCGTGAGCCCGCGTTCGAACATTGAACGGCCCCACAGGCACATCTCTTCGCGGCAGGTGCCTTCTGCATCCGTGGTCATTGCGCCTTCTCCAACGCGCGAAGCGCCGTCTCAAAGAATGCCGGTCCGCCGAAGTTGCCCGACTTCAGCGCGAGCGCCAGCGGGTGCCCGATGGCGCGCAAGGCCGGCACGCCGATATCAATCTCCGGGCCGACCTGAAACAAGCTTGACGATAGTCCGCCAACAATTGCACCAGACGTTTCGCCACCGGCAACAACCAAGCGCGTCACGCCCTCCTCCACCGCTTTGGCGCCGACGGAGGCGAACAAGGCTTCGAAATGCTGGGCCAACGTCGCAGCGCCATAGCGCCGTTGACCTTCCTCGACCTGTTCAGGAAGCGCGGAGGAATAAACAATCGGCGCGGAGCCCCAGTGCGCGTGAATGAACTCGCTGATACCCTTGGCCGTCGTTTCTCCATTCATTAGGGCATCGATCTTCACCGCAAAGCTCGGGTGCCCGGCACAGTAGGTCGCGACCTGCTCTAGCGTCGTGGCGGAACAACTCCCCGACAGCACAAGCGCAGGACCGGTCACCGTCGCCATTGGCGGCACCTTGTGCGCTCCAGTGCGACGCCGGTATTGTCGGCCGACTCCCATGGCAATGCCGGATGCGCCGGTTATCAGAACATCATCGGCGATTGCCTCCCCAAGGATGAGGAGGGCGTCGTTGTCGACCGCGTCGGCGATCACCAAGCGGCGTCCATTTTGGGCTTCCGCAACGAGTCTTTGGCGCGCGGCGGCGGCCCCACGGCGAATGACTTCGTGAGACAGGTGCCCGACGTCGCCGCGCACCTGGAGGGCTAGCCACCGGCGAATATCGGCATCGGTCATGGGATTGATCGGATGGCGCTCCATGCCGGACTGGTTGAGCAACCGATCAAAGACGAACAGGTGCCCCTCGAACACCGTCCTGCCAGCATCGGGAAATGCGGGACAGAGCACGACTGGGCCGGAGACGCCAAGGCGCTCCGCGAGCGCCTCGGTTACCGGTCCGATGTTGCCCGCGGGTGTGGAGTCGAACGTCGAGCAGTACTTGAATTGAAAGCGGTCGGCGCCCAATCGTTGCAAGTCGTCAAGGCAGCGGAGCGATTGCGCAACTGCATCGCCCGCCGTGATCGATCGCGTTTTCATGCCTACCACGCAGGCATCGAATCCTTCGGGCAGTTCCCCAGGCGCCGTTCCGAAAGCCAGGGCCGTCGCCAGCCCACCCCGCGACAGGGTGTTCGCAACGTCGCTCGCCCCTGTGAAATCGTCGGCGATGACACCTAGCATGACGTCACCTAACGCAGACAACAGACGGCATACGAATCGAGCGCGACCGTATCGCCTGGCGGTCCGGCGACAGCTACTTGATCAGGGGCAGATGTCGTCAGCGCTTCGACATCCAGCATGAGAAGCGATGAGAAGCGGCGACCACCAAGCCGAACAATGGTGGGATGCGGCGACAGGTTGGCCAGCCAGAGCACGAGGCCGCCAGCCGTTTCGGCAGAAATGACCGCAATGTGATCCGCGCCGTCGACGGTGGCCTCAAGCAGGGGATTGCCGGAAAGACCGGTGAGGCCGGCAAATGCCGCAGCGATCGGAAGCGCGCTGCCTGTTTCGGCGTCGAAGAGACCGCTGCCCCCCAACGGAGAGGCCAGCGTAACCGACTCAATTCCATGCCGTGCGGCTAAAGCCGCATAGCCAATGGCGAATGCGGCCGCGAAAAGCCCCCGCTGTCGTGGATCGTGCTCTGCCAAGGTCACTCGACGCCCGCGGGCGGCAGCATTGGTGCCGACCGCAGAAGCGCTCGGCGGCAGGCCGATCGTCGCCGGACCCAAACGGTAGTCGACGTCACCGACGATGGCGCGGGTGGTTCGAATGACGTCCGGCAGGGCCTCCAGCGTCTCCATTACGGACACGTCGTCGGCGGCATGCACTATCCCTTGCGTTGCGTGCGTGACGAAGTCGGCACCGATCGGCGGTCGATTGCGATTGAGTTCAGGAAACGCGACAGTCGCTCCCGCGCCGATACGATGGCTGGGAAAGAGTTCCCTGGCGCTCGCCAGAACGGCTGCGAGGGTTGCTTCGCCTTTCGGGACTGTGTTGCTGGCCCGGCTCTTGAGATCGCGTGCGGGGACCACCAACAAGCTTTCCAAATGAACCGCACCATCGGCGAGCAGCGCCGCCAGTGGACGCAGTTCCTCCGAAGGGACGACCCCAGGAATCACCACCTCCAGGGCCAACGGCGCGTCGATTTCGTTAGCGACCCGACGCAGTCCGCTCAGCTTCTCAGCCGCGACCTCGGTCCCAAGATAAATCCTGCCAACGATGTAGGAGGGACGCAACGCACGCGTCTTCTTCAGGACGCCCTCACCGGCAGGCGTTTCGTCAGGCAGAAACAATCCAAACCGCGGCACGCGGCCAATTGATTTTCCGAGCCGGAGATTATCGCCAACGTGCCGCTGCGGAGAGGCCGGCACAGGCCCCGCGATTGAAACTGAGACCGCCTGGGATACCGTCGCCCCTTGCTCAATGCGGTAAGGGTACCCCCACGCGAGCGGACGGATATACGTCTTGTACGAGGCGTCCATCCAATTGCGCTGGTCTTCGGTCTCGAAAGGATCGCCTTCCATGACCACGGCAACGCGCACACCGGGCCAGGGCTCGTGCGTCATCGAACGAACGTCGAAGAACGGCTGGTCGGGCGAGATCAAATCTGGAAAGACCGAAGCCGACCGACCGCCGGAAGCGTGCCCGATCTCGACGCGATTGCCGACGACCCCGGCCAGCGGGTGCAAGACAACAAATCCGGTCCGACATGTTGCGAAGCCTGACGTGCTGGTTCCGCCAACGCGGAAAACGAGATTGCCGTCCGGGCGTCCCTCGATCTCCGCGGCATAGGCGAAAATCCCTTCGTCGCCGCTGCACTCGGCGCGGTAGCTGACCACGAATCGCGAGTCGTCGGCGCGGATATCAAGGTCAGTTATCTTTGGATTGTACGTGCCCCAATGGGTGTCGCGGACCACGAAAGATACGGCCCGCACGATTTCCCTGCCGCCCCAGCGGATATAGCGAAGGTTACCTCTATCGAGATCGGCCGACAGCGGACCCGCCATCAGGCGCCGCATTGGCGTCACCGGCTCGTCGGTGCCGAAAAGGATCATCGAGCGCGAGGGTGAGCTATCGAGGGAGTTCATCGCGGCTCACTCGTGTAGTGCTCGAGAACCGGGCCAACAGTGACCGTCTTGGCTGCGATCATCGAGCGTGTCGCTTCGTCGAAGCGCCTGAAGTGATCGCTCGCGAGGTGTGCGTCAAAGCTCGCCCGATCATCGTAGATCTCGTAGAGGTAAATCGTATCCGGCGCCTCGGGCAGGACCACGTCGAAGCGCCGGCAACCGCGCTCTTCTCTGACGGATGCCGCGGCGTTGGTGGATACCAGCGCTAGGAATTCATCACGAAACTCGTTGTGCACGACGAACGCAACTACCACTGCAAATGATCGCGTCATTGCGGTCGAACCGTTGCCGGGGCGACGATGGTGCGGGTCGCAGCCGACAAATAGGCCGCCTCGACGAGAGCAAGCGTCTTCAGATTGTCGTGACCATTGGTGTCCGCGGGTCGCCCCGAGCGCACGGCCAACAGCATATGCCGGCAGGTCGCCAGAACCGCTTCCAGGGCGAAATCGAACGGCGGTTGGGCCCACTCCAGCGTCGGCCGGGGAACGCGTTCCAGCCGGCGACCGCCAGGCGTCGTGACTACAAGGTCGCCGCCCGCCAGGAGTTCCGCACCACCTGCCGTCGCTTCGACCTCGATCAGGACATCGCCGCCGGTGGATCGGCGATTTTCGTATGTGCACTCGACGACGGAGACCACTCCGGAGTCATGGCGCAAGAGCATTGCTGCCGTGTCTTCGCCGGCCGCGGACGGGTTGCGTCGCTGGGTTTCGCAGGTGAGATGGGCGACCTCGCCAACCAGGAAACGCGCAAGATCGAGGAGATGGATTCCGAGATCGAGAACGATCAGGTGTTTCTCGTCGCGCAGGTACGGCTGGTTCCGGTAGACATCAATGCCTGTGCGAAGGCCGATACGCGCCCACGTCACGGCGCCGATCTCCCCCGACTCGAGGATTTCTTTCAGCCGTTGTACTGGCCGCTGGAAGCGAAAGTTCTCGTGGACGGCAAAGAAGATGCCGCCTGCGTCCGCCTCCGCCACCATGGCAGAGCATTCCGCG
The DNA here is from genome assembly GCA_035549395.1 of Bauldia sp. GTDB lineage: Bacteria > Pseudomonadota > Alphaproteobacteria > Rhizobiales > Kaistiaceae > DASZQY01. The sequence goes on along the minus strand of DASZQY010000092.1, from coordinate 4,425 downwards.
AACGTTGGCGCCATCGGCTTCTGAACCACCGTCGGGACATGTCGGGCCAGGGCCAGTTCGACCAACCTGCGATGGGTGTCCATCCGGGTCGCGACATCGACGAGATCAAGCCGCTCGGTGGCCAGCATCGCCTGGGCATCTGTGTACCACCGAACCGCACCGAACTCCCGCGCCGCGTTCTGCGCTACATCAGCGTCCAGATCACAGACTGCAGCCAGGACGGCGCCTTCAGCTGCCAGTGCGCGCCATGCCTGCAGGTGATAGCGGGCAAAATAGCCGCAGCCCACGACACCAACGGCAGTCTGCCCAGACGGCTCCCGCATCTGCGCGATCAACGCCGATGGAAGCGCAGAGGGAGATGCTCGACGCCTCGGCGGTCGCCGCGATGCTTCCAGCGCGGTGGATCATCCGCGATGCGCTCGATCTCGGCGACATTGGCGCACAACTGACGCAGCATGATCTCCATTTCCATCCTGGCAATCGGCGCACCGAGACAGAGATGCGGCCCGGCGCCAAATGACAAATGTCGGTTGGGAGTGCGTGCCGGATTGAGTTCCTCGGGCTTCTCAAAGACCCGCGGATCGCGATTGGCGGCGCCAAACCCGAGCGCAACAATCGCCCCCTTATGAATCGGGCAACCGTGCACTTCCACATCCTTCGTGGCGTTGCGCCCGAACATCTGAATCGGGGAGACAAACCTCACGAACTCTTCGACCGCGAGGCTGATCTTGTCGTCCAGCGCACGAATTGCATCGAGCCGTCCGGGAGCCTCGGAAAGCCAGTGCAATGTGCCGCTCATGGCATCAGAGGTCGTTTCAAAACCCGCCCCGAAAATGACCGTCATGTACGAGCTGACTTCCTCGAAAGTCAGGAGCCGCTCCTCGACGCGCGCTGCAAGCAACCGGCTGACGACATCGTCGGCCGGCTCTGCCTGACGCTTGCGAATCAGGTCGCCTATGTAGGCGCCAAATTCCTGCGTCGCCTGTTTCGCACCGGCGGGATCCTTTGGGTTGAACATCCGAGCGAGCCAGGCATGCCAGAGAGTGGCGTCCTCCGTGGGCAGGCCGGTAAACAAGCCAAGCGTGCCGACCGAAAACGGGTTCGTGTAGTCCTGAACATATTCGGCGGAACCGCGGTCGAGGATCGCAGTCATCAGTTGCTCGGACAGCGCCTCGACATTGGGGCGCAACTCGGCCAGGCGCGCGGGCGCGAACAGCGGGTTGACGATGGCCCGGTAAGCCGAATGGACCGGGGGGTCCAGTTCGATCGGAAGTTGCGGACGATCCCGGTAAGTGATCACCGGGATCGCCGTGACCCCAGGCACCGACGAAGTGTAGGTGCGCCAATCGAGGGCCGCTGCCCGCACGTCCTCGTAGCGGGTGAGCAGGGTGAAGCCACCGTAGCTCTCGTCACGAAACGCCGGGCAGCGCTCTCGCAAATATTCATACGCCTCGAAAGGCCTCTCGGCGAAAGCCGGATCATGGATGTCGATTACCTTTTCCACGCTCATCTCTCCCACCAGCCGCGCTAGGCGACAACGCGGTTGCGCAACACACCAATGCCCTCGCCTTCGATTTCGATCAGATCGCCGGCCTTCATGAACACCTGAGGATTCCGGAAGTAGCCGACTCCGGCCGGCGTGCCGGTGGAGATGATATCGCCGGGCTCGAGCGTCATTATCTGCGATAGGAACGAGACCACATGGGTCAACGGGAAGACCCAATCTGAAGTGTTGCCATCCTGCATTACCTTGCCGTTGAGGCGCGTCGTTAGGCGCGTGCTTTCAGGATGGCGCAGTTCGTCCGCCGTCGTGATGCATGGCCCGATCGGAGCAAATCCATCGAAGTTCTTGCCGATGGTGATCTGTGCCTCCTTGAACTGGACATCGCGGGCGGAAACGTCGTTGAGCAGGGTGTAGCCAAAGATCGCCGGCATGACTTCAGCAGTGTCCGCGCGGGAAAGGCGTTTGCCGATCACCACGGCGAACTCGACCTCGTAGTCGACCTGGCGCGACATTGGCGGAATGATAATCGGCGCGTCCGGGCCGATTACCGAGGTCGGAAGCTTTGCAAAGAAGAACGGATCCTGCGGCATCACGGCTTTGGGATTCTCCGCGGCATGGCTGCGATAGTTGATGCCGCAGCAGAGGACCTTGCCCGGCTGGGGAATGGGCGCGAGCAAACCCACCGCCGCAAGCGGGCGGCGAGTCGACTCGCCCCCGTCGGCCACGCGTCTTGCGCGAGCTAAGGCGGCTTCGCCGCCCGCGATCAGGTCGAGCATCGTATCGGCGACACCGCCTGCCGTCAGATCCACAACCGAATCGCCAATCAGGGCACCAACACGAGCCCGCTTATCCAGGACGAATGTCACTAATTTCATTGGGCCATCCGGTTCACGTCATCATCGAGCGGTAACTGCAGAGTGTCCGCCAGCCAGATCGCGGTCTCTGCCAGGTAGTGGTCGCCCTGGTTCAGCATGCGTCCCATCCCTACGCAGCCATGGATCATGCCGCGCCAATGCCGGAAGAGGTGCGGGACGCGGTGCGCCTTCAGCCGCGCGGCAAGTGCGACGCTGTCATCGCGGAGCGGGTCGAGCCCTGTCGCGGCCACGAAAGTGGCGGGTAAGCCGCTCAGATTGGCGTTGAGCAGGGCGACGTCCGGCGGCGGTGAGCTTGCGGCCAAGCCCAGATATTGCTGCCAGTACCAGCGCATATCGCGCGCCGTGAGCAGGTACTGACCGGAGCCGAGCCGCTCCAAAGACCCGCCGTTCATCCCGGGATCGAAACAGCCGAACATCAGTGCCAGCGAACGCGGCATCGGCCCGCCGCGATCGCGCAATCGCACCGCGGTCGCGAGCGCAAGATTGGCGCCTGCGCTGTCTCCCGCAATCGAGAACACTCGCGCATCGATGCCCACGTCGACAGCGCCGGCGACGATGGAATCGACGGTGCCAACGCAGTCCTCCAGTGGCGCCGGATAGGGATGTTCAGGAGCGCGACGGTACTCGACGCTGATCACCGGCCGCCCGGAGAACAGCGCCAAGCGCCGCGCAATGCCGTCGTGCGTGTCCAGATCGCCGACGACAAAGCCGCCACCGGCAAAGTAGAACACCGGCCGGTCGCCGCCGCTCTGCGGATCATAAACACGCACGTTGACGGCTCTGCCGCCCGTCTTGACCCTGGCGTCGCGCACGACGGCGACTGCGGGCGGGTGTTCGTTCCAGAAGCCATGCCAGAGGTCACGCGTGCGGGCCCGCGCTGCCTCCAGGGAGAGTTCTGCGATTGGCCGCTTATCTCCAGGCCGTTCGCGCATGAAGCGAAGGATCTCAGCGACTGCTGCCGGCACTTCGTCACCATCCCGCGGCAAGGCGTCGGGCTCGCGCGGGCGGTTAACCGGGCTCATTGATCAGAACCGCTTTGTGGATGTCGCCTTGCGAGGCGGCGATCTGGGTCACCACAGACGGCGCCTGGTGCAGCGCAAAGCCTTCGGCGATATCGGGGTAGCGAATCATGCCCCGTGCCAACAGGTCGAGGCTTTCCGGAAAGCAGCCGACGCTCGCACGCGAACCGACAATGGTCATTTCCTTGCGCGTGAGATCCAGCCCAGGAAGGCTTATTGCGACGCCCTTCTTGACGAGCCCCACGATGACGATGCGTCCACCTGCGGCGACTAGATCGACGGTCGACTCCATAACCTTGGGGTTGCCTGTCGCCTCGATCACGACGGGCATCCCCTCGCCGCCGGTGCGTCGCATGACCTCCTCGACCAAGCTCCCGCCCGCCTCAAGCGCAGTTCCGCCGAGCTGAACCGCAGTCGCAAGGCGCTGGGGATCGATATCGGTTACGAAGACCATCGCCCCGCGGGCTCGCGCGACTTCTACCAAAGCCAGCCCGATTGGCCCGGCGCCCAACACGAGCACGGCGTCATCAGCCGTTACGGCACCGCGGCGGCATGCCTGCACGCCAATCGCCACCGGCTCGGCGAAGCTCGCCGTGAAGGGCGACAATCCGCGCGGCACCAGGTGGAGACGATCGACCGGCGCGACAACGTAGTCAGCGAAACCTCCATCGCGGTGCACACCGATGATCTGGAGATTGGCGCAGCAGTTCGGCTTGCCAACGCGGCACGGATAGCAGTGACCGCAGCCGATGAACGGCTCCACGACCACCGGCGTGCCCGGAGCAGGACCCTCTGTTTCAGGCCCCAGCCGATCGACGATGCCCGCAATCTCGTGACCACCGACGCGCGGATAAGACACGTACGGATTAGTGCCGTTGTAGATGTAGATGTCGCCGGCGCAGACACCGGCGGCCTGGACGGCTACCCGGACTTCGCCGCGCTGCGGCATGGGCTGCTCGCGCTCGTCGCCATGTATCTCCCGCGGGGAACCGAACACTGCCGCGTACATTGCCCTTTCCTCCTACGC
>DASZQY010000091.1:0-4000 GCA_035549395.1 Bauldia sp. | reverse complement strand
GGTGAAGGCATCGCACTGGGCGGTCTCATAGGCGGCCCGCTCGCCGCCCGCCTCGACCATCACCGGGACGTAGTTCATCCCATGCGCCTTGAAGTAGGCCGCCAGGGCGATCTCGTCGGCGCTGCCGCTCTCGACGCAGATCTTCGCGCCGCTGAGCTGCAGGGCGGAGTTGATGCCCAGCGAGCGGCGGGCGATGAAGCCCTGCCCGTTGTAGAAATCGACGCCGACGAAGGTGACGCCGAAAGCGGTGTCACGGGCCATCGTCCACTCAGTGTTGCGGATAAGCACATCGACCGAGCCGTCCTGGAGCGCCTTGAACCGCTCCCGCGCCGTCAGCGGGACGAACGTCACCGCCCTGGCATCGCCGAGCACGGCCGCCGCAATCGCACGGCAATAGTCTACGTCGAAACCGCTCCACTGCCGCTGATCATCGACGGTCGCGAAGCCCGGCACGCCGGGATCGACGCCGCAGAGCAGAGATTTGCGCTGCTTGACGTTGCTGAGGGTATCGGCCCGCGCCGGTGCAAACGGGCCGAGCACGACCGGCATGATGATGGCGACAATCAGTGCCGCAAGGCGGATGAAATTCGACGATGGCCCGGACATCACCGCCTGCACGTTTGACTCGCGGAGTGTCGGGCTATTATTCCCGCCGGGTCAAGACCGCCGGACGACACCTGCAGATCCATGACAGACGATAGCAAGGCCAGGCCCCCACGGCGCGCATCCACGCGCCTTCTGCATGCCGGTCGCGAGAAATCGATCACCGGACAGTTCGTCAATCCGCCCGTCGTTCACGCGTCGACCGTCCTCTTCCCTACGGTCGAGGACATGCACAAGGGGCGGCTGCGCTACAACTACGGACGCCTCGGCACGCCCACGAGCGAGGCGCTGGAGCTCGCGGTCAACGAACTGGAGGGCGCCGACGGGTCGGTGCTCTGTCCTTCCGGCCTCGCGGCGGCGACCATTGCCCTCCTCTCGGTCCTGTCCGCCGGCGATCACGTACTGGTCACCGATAGCGTATACGGCCCGGTCCGTCGGCTGATGGACGGCCTGCTCCACCGTTTCGGCGTCGAGGCGACGTATTACGAGCCGTCCGTCGGTGCCGGCATCGCAGCGCTGTTCAGGCCAAACACGCGCGCTGTCTACACCGAGTCACCCGGTTCGCTGACGTTCGAAATGCAGGACGTGCCGGCGATCGCCGCCGTCGCGCACGAACGCAATGCGCTTGTCCTGTTCGACAACACCTGGGCGACACCGCTCCATTTTCGCGCCTTCGATCACGGCGTCGACGTGTCGATCATCGCCGGCACCAAATATCTTGGCGGCCATGCCGACGTGATGCTTGGTACTGTTTCCGCACGTGGCGCTCGCGTCGGACCGCTGAAGCAGACGCACCGGGACATGGGGATGCATGTCGGGCCGGACGACATGTATCTAGCACTGCGCGGCATCCGCACATTGCCCATACGGATGGAGCATCACGTGCGCTCGGCGCTCGCCATTGCCACGTGGCTTCAGGGCCGGCCGGAAGTCGCGCGCGTGCTGTATCCGGCATTGCCCGGCGATGCCGGCCATGCCTTGTGGAAGCGGGACATGACCGGCGGATCCGGCCTTTTCGGCGTGGTCATGCGCGGCTGGAGCGAAGCACAGGCCATGCGCTTCGTGGATTCGCTCGAGCTGTTCGGCATTGGGGCATCGTGGGGCGGCTACGAGAGCCTCGCCACCGTGCCGCAGCTTGCCGGCATCCGCACGGTCCGACCCTGGCACGCCGAAGGGGCGCTCGTGCGCCTGCACATCGGCCTCGAGGATCCGGCCGATCTCATGGCTGATCTGGAGTCCGGATTGGCAGCGGCTGCGGCCTGAGGGCCAGCCACAACGCCGGCAGCAGCGACGCCAGGCGGTGACGGCGGCGCAAATGGCCGAGCACACCGAAGCGCCGGTCGAGCCGTCCATCCGGCCGCACCACGAAAGCCATGCGCAGGTTGGCGGAGCGGCGAAGCATCAGCCAGCCGACACTGAGGCCGAGCAACGTGCCCGCGACGACGTCACTTGGAAAGTGCGCGGCGATCACAATGCGGCTGATCGCGACCAGCGCCGCCGCGACGAGGATGGGAGGTGTCCAGCGACCGGGCACGAACGCCGCAATGATGGCGACCGTGGCCATGGTCGTCGCATGCCCTGACGGGAAGCTGTAGTTGCCGTAGCCGCCGAAGGCGAGCGGTGCGAAAACGCGGCCATCGACGAAATCCGGCCGGAAGCGCCCGACGATGGGCTTGATGATGTCGGCGACGATGCCGGTGGCCGCGATCGTGAGGAAGAATACGAAAGCGAACGTGCCGATCTCGCGCCACGCCGCCGCACTCGTGCGACTGACAGCCCGCCAATCGCCGAGCGCGACGATGACCGTGAGAGCGCCGCTCGGTATGAGCAGCCAATCCGACTGACCGAAACGCGTCAGCCGGCCGAAGAAGGCGCGGATCGGAACGGGCAGCTCGCGCGCAAACCCGATCAGACGCGCGTCGTAGAGGACACCGACGAACAGCACGAGCGCGAGCGCCCCGACGAGGACGACACCGGCGCGTTGCGCGGTCGGGAGCAGAAACGGCCGCGGCCGGTTCAGCGGCGTGCGGGCCAGCACATCCCAGTTGTCACGGATCCGGCGGAACGGTGCGATCATTCGGTGGGCCCGCCGGCAACGAAAAGGTGAACCTGGACGACGTGCATCTTGCGCAGATCGAAGCCGTCGACGTGGCCGAGGTCGGTCACGCCGAGGCCGAGGTCGTCGGCGCGCTGATGAAATGGCGGGATCTGGGTGCGGTCGACAACGGCAAGCCGGCAACCCGGAATGTTGAGGAAATCCGCCGCGCTCCAGGCATCGACGAGGCGGGTCGCCGGTCCCAGGGCGAGCACCAGGCTCTCCTCCGGATAGCCCGTCGCGGCGAAGAGCGGACTGCGGCACGGACTGACTTCCGCAGCAAGTGCCGCGACGTTCTGGCTGACGCGCAGGGCCGACAGACCGGGCACGAACGAGCCAAAGAAGCCGATGTAGATGAAAACGACCGTGGCTACGGACAGCAGCACGGACGCCAGCATCGTCGGCGGGCGAATCCAGAACCATGCGACGGGGCCGAGGATAGCGGCGACGAGAAACGCGGCGGCCCCGAACCAAGCCATCCGCCCCTCGAGGTGGAAGAACACCAGCGGCAGGACGATCGCCACCAGCGGCGGCCAGATGAACGGTCCCAGCGAATAGAACCAGCTGACGCGGCCGCGAATGACGGTGGCGCCGGCGTCGATCGCCGCCGCGGCGAGCAGCGCAACGGCCGGCACCGCGGGCAGCACGGACTGCGGCTGCTTGACCGAGATCAGCTCGGCCGCCAGCCAGAGCGGTCCGCCCCAGGCGAAGGCGAACAGCACCGCCGGCCGGCGGAGCTCGGCCATGAACCATGTGATCCCGAGGAAGATGAAGGTCGCGGCCGGGCCGACCAGCAGCGGCAGGATGAGCACGTAGCTGCCCGGCGGCGCCTCGATGTGGAACGGTACGCCGATCTGCGTCAGGTAGTCGGGGCTCGGTCCGTCCGCGACGCCTTGCGATACCGCCAGCGCCACGGCGATGAGCCAGGGCGAAACGATGACGAATAGCCATACGACACCCATCCCGGGGCGGAGCTGCATGAGCCACCGCAGACTCCCCTTCTCGATCGAAAGGATGAGGACGGCCACCACCGTGATCGCCGGTACCACCGGCCCGGTTGTAACGATGCCGAGGCCGAGCCCCGTCCAGAACAACGCCGCGGCGATATCGGTCGCGTCGCGGCCGAGCCAGCAGCGCGCGAGCGCGCCGGCGCACAGCACCGAGGCCGCGAGGCCCAACGCATCGGCAGACGCCAGCCGCGCTTCGAGGCCGACAAGGCCGCTTGCCGCGACGAAAAGGCCGGCAATCAGCGCCATGCGCGACGAGCCGAAGGCGATCGCCAGCCACCAGGTCAGCATGGCG
>DASZQY010000090.1:0-14830 GCA_035549395.1 Bauldia sp. | reverse complement strand
CCCTGCGATCACGCAGCCGTGCCAGCGCATCGGGGTGGCGAGCGGCGTCGAAATTATAACTCGTCTGTATACTGACGACTTGACTCCTTTTCAGAGCGTCTCCAAGGTGGACTACGGGGGAACACCGTCGATCCGCACTGCCGTGCCGCACCAGCGCGCACGGGATTGTTGCTTCAGGAACAAGGAGCGGATGATGAAGTTGTTAAGCCTCATTTCCGGCGTGGCGATAGCCGCCGCGACGGTGTTTGCCTCCGCCGCGGCAAGCGCCGGCGATATTACGATCGCCATCGGATCGGAACCTTCGACCCTCGATCCGCAAGTGCGCGACGACGGCGGCGAGCGCGCGATCAACGACAATATCTACGAGACGCTGATGGCGCGCACCGCCGATGCGAAACTCGTACCGGGCCTCGCAGCGGCTGATCCGGTGCAGACCAACCCGACGACGTGGGAATTCAAGCTTCGCCCGAACATCACTTTCACTGACGGCGAACCCTTCAATGCCGACGCCGTGGTGGCCAGCGTCAAGCGCATCATCGACCCGGCGCTGAAGTCGGAGCAGATTTCGTACTTCGGCACGATCACCGGCGCCAACAAGGTCGACGATCTCACGGTCGACGTCACGACGAACGGTCCGGACCCGATTCTTCCGGCCCGCATGTACTGGATGAAGATGGTCCCGCCGAAATACGTGTCCGACCCGAACTTCGCGTCGCATCCGATCGGCACTGGTCCTTACCTCTTCGACAGCTGGTCGCGCGGCGACAGCATCGTGCTGAAGGCCAACCCGAACTACTGGGGCGGCGCTCCGTCGATCGGCCAGGTCACCTTCAAGTTCATCGGTGAGTCGGGCACGCGCCTCTCCGGCTTGATGGCGGGCGAACTCGACCTCATCACGAACCTGCTGCCTGAATTTACCAAGCAGGTTCCGAAGTTCGCGGCCGTGCCGGGCCTCGAGACCTCGCTGATGGTTCTGTCCACTGAGAACCCGGCGACCAAGGACGTGCGGGTTCGCGAGGCGATGAACCTCGCGGTCGATCGGGACGCGCTGGCCAAGGATCTGTTCGGCGGCTACGCCAAGGTGGCGCCGGGCCAGATCGTCAACTCCAAGGCGTTCGGCTTCAACAAGGATCTTGCGCCCTATCCGTACGATCCGGCCAAGGCCAAGGAGCTGATCAAGGAAGCCGGTGCCGAGGGCTCTACGGTCACGCTGCAGGGCGAGTCGGGCCGCTGGCTGAAGGACCGTGAGACCATCGAGGCGGTCGCCGCTTATTGGACCGCGATTGGCCTCAAGGTCGATGTCCAGATCAGCGAGTTCGGCGAGTACCTGAACCGTCTGTTCGACAAGAACAAGCGTCCCGATGCGATCTTCGTCGACAACTCGGACGAGTTGCTCGATGCCGACCGCGCCGTCACCTCCGGCTACGAGTCCGGCGCGAGTTTTGCTTCGAACAACGATCAGGAGATGGCAGCCGAGTCGAAAGCCGCACGCGTCGAGACCGATCCGGTCAAGCGCGCCGCCATGTATGCCGACATCACGAAAAAGGCATACGACGGCTATTACCTGCTGCCGTTGCTCTACCTTGACGACATCTACGGCATGTCGGCGCGGCTGGAGTGGACGCCGCGTGTCGACTCCAAGCTGATCGTCAAGGAGATGAAGACTACCGACTAAAGGGCGACTTACAGCAAAGGGACGTCAGGGGCAGTATGATCCGCTTTCTATTGCGCCGCATCGGCCAGGGCTTTCTGGTGGTTCTCGGCGTTACCATGGTCGTCTTCGTGGCCACGCGCCTCGTCGGCGATCCAGTGCAGGTCATGCTGCCCCTTTCTTCAACCGACCAGGAACGGGCTGACTTCAGGCATCAGCTCGGACTGGACAAGCCCATACCGCAGCAGTTCGTCGAGTTCGTTGGCGATCTCGCCACCCTGAACTTCGGCAACAGCCTGTGGCAGCGACGGCCCGCGCTCAGCGTCGTCTTCCAGCATCTGCCTCTGACGCTGGAGTTGATCGCCTGCGGTCTCGGGCTGGCCATTCTGCTCTCCGTTCCACTGGGTGCCTTTGCGGCTCTGCGACCGGGGGGCGTGGTTGACCGAATAGCCACCTTAGGAGGGCTGCTCGGGCTTTCGATCCCGCAGTTCTGGCTCGGGCTGATGCTCATTGTCTTCCTCGCCGTCAAGCTGCATTGGCTGCCGACTTCGGGGATCGGCGGTCCCAGCCACTTCATCCTGCCGGCGATCACGATGGCGCTGCCCAGTCTGGCGCGGCTGATGATGATGGTGCGCTCTTCCGTCATCGACGAGCTCAACCAGCAGTACATCCGCACCGCGCGTGCCAAGGGGCTGCACTTCACCCAGGTCCTGTTCGGCCACGCCATGCGTAACGCGCTGGTGCCGTTCCTGACCCTCGCGGGCTGGGAATTCATCAACGCGATGGCCGGTTACACCGTGGTCGTGGAAAGCGTGTTTGCCTGGCCAGGTCTCGGCTTCACGGCCCTCAAGGCCATCGACCACAATGACCTCTACCTGCTGCAGGCGATCGTTTTCACCGTCGCCATCATCATCGTGATCGTGAACATCGCCATGGACGTCGTCTACAAGGCGATCGATCCGCGCATCAAGTTGGCCTGACGATGACGGCGGCCAACATATTGCCCGCACAGGGCGCGACCACGCCACGCGGCAGGCTGGCGGTGCTGGCCGAGGAGCTGTGGCACGACAAGGCCGGCTTCATCGGCTTTGTCGTCATCGTTCTGCTTCTGGTCATGGCGATCTTTGCGCCGCTGCTGGCGCCCTACGATCCGGCGGCCCAATCGATCCTGACGCGCCTCAAGCCGCCGGCGTGGCTCGATGGCGGCGACTGGGCGCATCCCTTTGGCACCGACCAGCTTGGCCGCGATATCCTTTCCCGCGTCATCTATGGCGCGCGCGCTTCGCTGCTCGTCGGCGTTTCGGTGGTCACGTTCGCCGGGACGATCGGCGTGCTGCTTGGGCTGTTCGCCGGCTACAAGGGCGGCCGCATCGACCTGTTCATCATGCGCGCCGTCGACGTCCAGGTCGCCTTTCCCGGCCTGTTGCTCATCATCCTGATCGTGTCGGTGGTCGGCCCGGGACTGCTCACGACTATTGTGGTTCTCGCGCTGACCAACTGGATGGTCTACGCCCGCGTCATTCGCGGCATCGTGCTCTCCGTGCGCCAGACGGCCTATGTCGAGGCCGCGGAGATGATCGGCACGAGGCCGTCGCGCATCATCTTCCGCCACATCCTGCCCAACCTGACGTCGCCGTTGCTGACGCTCGGCATCCTCGAGTTCACCAACATCGTGCTCGCGGAAGCCGCGATGTCCTTCCTCGGCCTCGGCATCCAGCCGCCGGCAACGAGCTGGGGCCTCGATATCGCCAACGGCAAGGACTACCTGTTTGTCGCGTGGTGGCTGGTCGCGTTTCCCGGCCTGTCGATTTCGATCACCGTGCTGGCGATCAACCTGTTCGCCAATTGGCTGCGCGTCACCACGGATCCGCAGGAGCGCGAGAAGCGCTTCGCCCGCGCCAAGGCGGCGGAGCGCCGCCGTCATCGCGGCGGGGGAGGTTGATCGTGGACATGACCAGCGAGATGCCGCTCCTCGAGGTTGAGCAGCTCAGTGTGGAGTTCGACACCCGCCGTGGCATTGTGCACGGCCTGCGCGGCGTGAACCTGTCCGTCGGCCGCGGCGAGACCCTCGCCATCGTCGGCGAATCGGGCTCGGGAAAAAGCGTTACCGCCCAGGCGGTGATGGGCCTGATCGACGTCCCCGGCCGCATTGCCGGCGGTGATATCCGCTGGAAGGGCCGCTCGCTGCTCAGTCGCGAAGGCGCGCGCGCGGCACGCGACATTCGCGGCAAGGAGATCGCGCTGATCTTCCAGGACCCGATGACCTCCCTCAATCCGCTGCTCAAGATCGGCGTGCAGATCGGCGAGGTGCTGCAGCGGCATCTCGGCATGAGCAGAAGTCAGGCTCAGACGCGCGTTCTCGAGCTGCTCGAAGCGGTCGGCATTCCGGCGCCGCCGCGTCGCGCCAATCAATATCCGCATGAGCTTTCCGGCGGCATGCGTCAGCGCGTGATGATTGCCATGGCGATCGCGTGCGAGCCGCAGCTGCTTATCGCCGACGAGCCGACCACCGCCCTCGACGTCACCATCCAGGCGCAGGTGCTGGAGTTGATCGCCGGACTGCAGGAGAGCCTGAACCTTTCCGTCATCCTCATCACGCACGATCTCGGCGTGGTCGCCGGCCTCTGCCACCGCGTGGCGGTGATGTATGCCGGGCGCATCGTCGAGACCGGCACCGCCGATGACATCTTCGAGCGGCCGGCGCACCCTTATACCCAGGGGCTGATCCGCTCGACGCCGAGACTCGACGATCGCCTGGATCGCCTGATCGCCATCGAGGGCGCGCCGCCCGACATGCTTTCGCCGCCCGCCGGTTGCGCCTTCCGTCTGCGCTGCCCGTCGGCCGACACCACCTGCACGCAGGAGCCGCCGCTCCTCTCCTTCATGAACGGCGGCAACGCCGCGTGCTGGCATCCGTCGAACGTGGCGGCCGTGGTCGAGACCGCGGAAGTCGCCATCCAGGCACTGCCGTGAGCTACACCGCGACCGCCGACATGCCGATCGAGGTCATCGATCCGCCACAGCCGGTGCAGCCGCTGGTCAGCGTGCGCGGGCTCAGTGTCGCTTACGATGCCGGCCGTGTCGGCTGGTGGGGCAAGCCGCGCAGGATCGCGGCGCTCGACGGCGTCTCGTTCGACATCTATCGCGGCGAGACGCTGGGGCTGGTCGGCGAATCCGGCTCGGGCAAGACCACGACCGGCCGCGCGGTGCTCCGCCGTATCGACAGCACCTCCGGGTCGATCGAGTTTCAGGGCCACGACATCACGCACGTCAATGGCGTCGCGCTGCGCCAGCTTCGCCGGCACATGCAGCTCGTCTTTCAGGATCCATACGCCAGCCTCAACCCGCGCATGCGCGTGCTCGATATCGTCGCCGAGCCGCTGATCGCGCATGGCTTCGTGCGCAAGGCGGACGAGGCGCGCGACGAGATCGGCGAGCTGCTTCGCCTGGTCGGCCTGCCGCGTGACGCCCACGATCGTTTTCCGCACGCCTTCAGCGGCGGCCAGCGGCAGCGCATCGGCATCGCCCGCGCGCTGGCCCTGAAGCCCGAGTTCATCGTCGCCGACGAGCCGGTATCGGCGCTGGACGTGTCGGTCCGCGCGCAGGTCGTCAACCTGTTGCAGGATCTGCAGCAGGAGCTCGGGCTGAGCTACCTGTTCATCGCCCACGACCTCAGCGTCGTGCGCCACATCTCGCACCGCATCGCGATCCTCTACTCAGGTCGCCTGGTCGAGCTCGCCAATCGCGACGAGCTTTACGAGAACCCGCTGCATCCCTACACCGAGGCGCTGCTCTCGGCTGTGCCCGTGCCGCATCCGCGCATCCAGCGCGCCCGCAAGCGCATCGTCTATCGCGGCGAAATCCCCGATCCTGGCCACTGGCCGTCCGGATGCCATTTCCACAGCCGCTGTCCGCTGGCAACCGAGCGCTGCTCGCTGCAGGCGCCGCCGCTGGTGGAGCGTTCGCCAGGCCACTTCGTCGCCTGCTGGCACCGCTAGCCGGCGCTCAGATACCGCGCGCCACGCCGTCCTTGCGCTTGTCGGTGGCCCCGATGAGCGAACCGTCCGCGGCGCGCATCACGAACTGCGAGCCGCCGAAATCGCTGCGCCCGCCCAGTTCGCCTCCGGTCGGCTCCGTGTAGCCTGCATCGTGCAAGGCCTTGACGATCGGCTCCGGCATGCCCGGCTCGATGGCCAGAACCTTCTCCGATTCCAGGCGCCAGCGCGGCTGGTCGAGCGCCGCTTGCAGCGGCTCTCCCCACGCCGCGATGCGGAGCAGCAACTGGACGTGACCCTGCGGCTGCATCGCGCCGCCCACCACGCCGAAGCCGGCATGAAAGCGGCCCTGCGACAGGACCGCCGCGGGGATGACGGTGTGATAGGCGCGCTTGCCGGGCGCCGGGCCGTTGATATGGCCGGGTGTCGCGAAGCCCGAGCCGCGATTCTGCAGCACGAAGCCGAAGCCGGGCACGCTGATCCCCGAGCCGAACCGCTTGAACACGCTGCTCATCAGCGTGATTGCAAGACCGTCGCGATCGACGATCACGGTGCACACCGTGTTGCCGGCAGGGTCTGCGACGGTGTGTTTCGCGCGCTCCAGCGCGCCGCCAATGGCCTTTACCGCTGCCACCATGACCTGCGGATCGTTACGGGTGAGGGGCTGCGCTTCCAGCTCGGCAAGAGCCTCGAGCACGGCGATCCCGTGCGTATTCGGCGGGCATTCGAGCACGGTCAGCCCGCGGAAGCTCGTCGACAGTGGCGTGGTGAACTCGCCGCGATGGCTGGCGAAATCGGACGCGGCCAGCACGCCGCCGTGAGCGCGGGTCGCTTTTGCCGCCGCCTCGGCCGCCTCGCCGAGATAAAACGCATCCGGGCCGTCGGCCGCGATCCTCCGCCGGATCGCGCCAAGCTCGGGGGTGGCGAACCGTTCGCCCGCGGTCGGCGTGCTGCCGGCGCGGAAGAGGGTGGCGCTCGTGGCGTCCGTTTTCAGCACCGGCTCGAACACCTTCCATTCGCGCGCCGTGATCGGCGTCACGGCAAAACCGCCCTCGGCCAGCGCGATCGCGGCGGAGAAGAGCTGCGGCCACGGCATCCTTCCGTAGCGTTGGTGGAGGTCGTGCCAGCCGCGCACCGCGCCCGGCACCGTCACCGAATAGGCGTGGCGCTCCGGTATGTGGCGGTTGGGCAGCCGCTCGACGAGGTCTGGCGTCAGCCCCTGCGGGGCGCGCCCGGTGCCGTTGTAGCTGCGCGCCGTTCCATCCGGCTCGACGATCATGGCGAGCAGGTCGCCGCCAATGCTGGTCGCCATCGGCTCGACCAGGCCAAGCACAGCGTCTGCGGCGATGGCGGCGTCGATCGCGCTGCCGCCCGCCTGCAGCATCGCGATTGCGGCGTCGGCTGCGTAGGGGCTTGCGGTCGCGATCATGCTGTCGCGCGCCCGTACGCCATCGGCGTTCGTCAGTGAGGAACCGTCCATCATTGCAGCCTGCGCTGATCGGATTTTGAAGTCGTCAGTGTACTGTTTATAGCCTTGGCCTGTCGACAGGCGCGACGCGAGTTTGGCTCGATTTTTCCCGCTGATCCGCGCATTTTCATCCTTTCGCCGGGAGCGGTTCGTCAGTATACTGTATCCAATTTTGCAGCATCCGGGGAGAGGCAGGAAAACGCGTGAAGACAACCCTCAAGCTTGAACGCCGCGAGGCCCGCCACATGGCCGACGCGGCCCTTCGCAAGGCCGGCGAGATCGGCGTGACGGAGACCGTCTGCATCACCGACGCCGGCGGATTTCCGATCCTGCTCGAGCGCATGGATGGTGCCCGGGTCACCGGGCCGCAGATTGCCTGGAACAAGGCTTTCACCGCTGCGGGCCACAGGCGCTCAACGCACCTGTTCACGACGCCGCCGAATGGTCCCGCGCTGCCCGGCAACGAGGCGTTCGGCATCCAGCTCTCCTTCGAGGGGCGTTTCGCCGCTTTCGTCGGCGGCTATCCCGTCGTCGTGAACGGCGAGGTGGTCGGCGGCGTCGGGCTCAGCGGCGGCAACGGCGAGCAGGATACCGCCTGCGGCGTCGCTGCTCTCCAGGCGTTGAAGGAACTGATCGGCCCCGAGGGCTACGAGGTCATTACCACCGCGGACATCAAGAAGTAGGCGCGTCGCCCGTCCGTGCCGGGGCGGGCGAGCACGGAGGCAGCAGATGCCGCATCGCGTGACGATCGCCGAACTCAACCGCTCGTTCGAAGTCGATGACGACGAGACGATGCTGATTGCGGCGCTGCGCGCCAACATTCACATTCCGCATGACTGCAAGTCGGGCACCTGCGCCACCTGCCGTTTCCGGCTGATCGAGGGAGAAATCGCCTATCGCGAGGATCCCATGGCGCTCTCGCCGGAGGAGCGCGACGAAGGATACGCGCTGGCGTGCCAGGCATGGCCACAGAGCGATCTCGTCGCCAGCGTGGAGATTCTGCCGGCGCTCATGTCGGAGCCGCAGCGTCATACCGCGACCGTCGACCGCGTCGAGCCGCTCAGCGACGATGTGATGCGGCTCGTGCTGCGCTTGCCGGAAGGCGTCGACCCGGCCTACCGGCCCGGCCAGTACGTCAACATCGTCATGGACGATGGCAGCGTGCGGAGCTTCTCCATCGCGTCGCCGCCCAACGGGCAGACGATCGATTTCCATATCCGCCGGATCCACGGCGGCTCATTCACCGACACGCGTCTTGCCGGACTGCAGCCCGGTCACAGCCTCCCGGTGGAGCTGCCCCATGGCGCCTTCTTTCTGCGCAAGGCCGACTTCCGTCCGCTTCTCATGGTCGCCACGGGCACCGGGCTGGCACCCATCAAGAGCATTCTTGAATCCCTGCATAATGATCCCGACTGCCCGCCGGTGACGCTGTATTGGGGCATGCGGCGTGAGCAGGACCTTTACCTGCATGACGAGATCCAGGGCTGGGGTGATCGCCTGCCGGAATTCAACTATGTCCCGGTGCTGTCGCGCCCGGGCGAGGGGTGGCAGGGCCGCACGGGCTACGTCCAGGATGCCGCCTGCGCCGACATCGAGGATTTTTCCGAATATGCGATCTACCTGTGCGGCTCCCCCGATATGATCGCCGACGCCAAGCGCCGCTTCATGGCCCAGGGCGCCAGCCTCAACCACATCTATGCCGACAGCTTCTTCTTCCAGCACAACCTGAAGCGTCGCTGATCGTCTGCGGGCCGGAACGCTCCCTCGTGTTTTTTGACCGGTAAGTGGGGAAATTGTATACCGCCACTCAATGCCGCGAGGTTCCGAAGGGTCGGGCAGAGCTAGTCATTCGAGGCATCCGCCGGGCTTGATTCTAAGGAAAAACAAGTGCTTGCGGTGCCTGTTTCGGCGAGCATCGCAATGAATCGGCGAATTGTCGTCCGTCTGTGACAACGGCGTGCTGAATCAAGTATGCTGAAATATGGGGCGTTCGGGATCCCGATTTGCCGCGCATTGCGGCAGGTTGGAGATGTTCAGGCCCTGGTGCGCAGCTATCGCAGATTGAAAGATCGGTACGGTGAATATGAATATCTCGCTCGGGGCCACCCATCTTCCGCTGACCAAGGTCGTCACCTCGGCAATCCGCGAGCGGATCATGAACGGCGATATCGCTCTCGGCACGCGGCTTGTCGAAGGGCGGCTGTCCGAGGAGCTCGGCGTGTCGCGCATGCCGGTGCGTGAGGCCCTGCGCGAGCTCGCCGCCGAGGGCATTGTCACCATCGAGCCCCGCCGCGGCGCCTCGGTCACCACCTTCACCGACGAGCAGAAGCGGGAGCTGGTTGAGGTGCGCGCGACGCTGGAGGCGTTGAACGCCCGCCTTGCCGCCAAGCACCACGAGCCGAAGCACATCGCCCGCCTGCAGAAGATCCTGGAGGAAGGGCAGCGCCTGGAAGGCACCGAGGATGCCACCAAGATCGTCAGCATGAACTCGCGCTTTCACGAAGCGCTCGCCAACATCAGCGGCAATTCCGTCCTGCAGGACATGATCCGCCAGTTGCGCGATCGCACCGGACTCATTTTTGCGTCGGTCAGCAGGATTCGCGTGCGCGAGAACTGGCAGGAGCATGCGGCGATCCTGCGCGCCGTCATCGATGCCGATGCCGAGCTTGCCGCGCTGCTCGCCGCGCGCCACGTCTACAACGCCGCGCAGCTCCCGCAGGAAGCCTGACGCAGCCTACACCGTCGCTGCTTCGCCGGTGATGCGCGCGTAGGCAAGGCCGGCGATGGCGACGTCCTCGAGGCCGACGCCTACCGTCTTGTAGATCGTGATTTCGTTGTCGCTGCGCCGCCCGTGCGCCGTGCCGGTGATCAGCTCGCCGAGCTCCACGATCTTGTTCGGCGGCAGCGCGGCGGGGCTGGCCAGCACCAGGTCGCCGGCTTCGCGCAGCGTCTGTTGCCGCCATTCGACCGCGATCAGCGATGCCCGGCCAAGCGCCGTGTCGTCGAGTTCGCGCGTGTGCGGCAGGCTCGAGCCGACCGCCGCGACGAAAGTGCCCGGGCGCAGCATGTCGCCGGCAAACAGCGGCGTCGTCGCGCGCGACGCGGTGACGACGATATCGGCGTGGTCGAGTGCTTCCTTGGCCGAAGTGAAGCGCGTCGCCACACCGGTCTCGGCCTCGATGCGTTCCGCCATGTCCGGCGGATCGTCGAAAGGAACGACCAGGATTTCGTGCAGCGAGTATGCGCCGGCCATCTGCAGCGCATGGGCGCGCCCCTGCACGCCGGTTCCGAAGAGCGCGAGCACGCGCGCGTCGGGTCTCGCCAGGTAGCGCGATGCGATTACGGAACATGCGGCGGTCCGCAGCCGCGTGATGGCATTCGCCTCGAGCGATGCCAGCGGGCTGCCGTCATTCGCCGAGAACAGGATGATTGCGAACGAGAACTGCCCGGAGATCGTCGTATAGACCTTGGCCCCGACGAAACCCTGTTCGGGAATGACCGCGCCGAGCGTCGACAGCTTCACGCCGCCGGCTTCGGTGCGGATGCGTTCCTGCATCGCGGCCTTGTTGGCGCCGAAGCTGCGGAAGGCTTCCAGCAGCACCTGCTGGGTTTCCGCGACACTGACCGCATCTGAGACCATTTCATCGGTGATGTGGAGCACGGCCGTACTTCCCCCTGTGATATCGCCGGCGCCGGCTGGCGCGCTGCCCTGCCGCCTTAGCCACCGCCGAGCCAGGCGCGCAGGAGAATGCCCAGCGAGCCGAGCGCCGAAAAGGCGAGCAGAAGCTGGCGCAGCGTCGCGCGCGATACCAGCCGGTTGAGCGGTCCGGAGACGAAAAAGCCGAACGCCATCGGCGGCAGGAGGACGATGCCCAGCCAGAACTGCGCGACCGAAAATTTGCCGACAATGGCCAGTGTGACGAGCGAGAGCAGGGCGCCCAGGAAGAACATGCCGCCGACGGTGGCGCGCATGCGGGCCGGTTGCACGTGTTGCATCACGATTGCCAGCGGCGAGGCGCCGGACGAGGTGATGGTGCCCATGAGGCCCGATGCCATGCCTGCCACGACCATGTTCGGCACCGTCGCCTCGAACCGCCAACCGGCGTAGCTGAGGCCGACGCCGGTCAGGATGAGAAGGGCGAACACGACCGAAAAGAGTGTCGCAGGCAGCAGCGAAAGCGTCAGCCCCGCCGCGAACGTGCCGACGACACGACCAGCCATGAGCGCGCTCACCGAACCCCAGTGGATGTCGCTGAACTCGCGGATCACGCCGAGCAGCGCCAGCGCCGCGCCGAGCACCAGCAGCGGCCCCGGCACCAGCTCAGGAAAATAGAGGACGGCGATCGGAGCCGAGACCATGGCAAAGCCGAGACCGCTCACGCCCTGGAGCAGCGCGGCGAGGAAGACCATGGCGGCAATGACGGCGGCGTGCGGAGAGAACAGCCCCCCGGGCAGGATGGTTTGCAGGGCCGGCAACATCACCCACCGAGATAGACGGTCTTGATGCGCGTGTAGAAGTCCATGACGTTGGCGCCGCCCTGTTCCTTGGCGGCCTGGTTGCTGGAATGTTTGAAGCCGCCGAACGGCGCGTTGAGCGAGACGCCGGTCGTTGGCGCGTTCACCTTGACGATGCCGTGGCGGGTGCCGCGCGCGAAGCGGATGACGGCGTTGAGATCGTTGGTGACGAGCGAGACGGCGAGGCCGTATTCGGTTTCGTCGGCGATCGCCATGGCCTCCTCGGCGTCTTCCACCGCGCGCACCGCAACCACCGGCCCGAATATCTCTTCGCGCAGCAGCCGGCTCGATGCCGGCACCTCGGAAATCACCGCCGGCGACATGAAGTTGCCGTTGGCCAGGCGCGCATCGCCGTTGCCGCGCAGGAATTCGCCGCCGACATCGATGCGGCTGCCTTCCGCCCTGGCGATCTCGATGTAGGAGCGCACCTTGTCGTATTGGGCGCTTGTCGCGAGCGGCCCCATGCGCACGCCATCTTCGGCGCCGGGGCCGACCTTGATCTTGCCCGCCGCCGCAGCAAGCTTCGCCACCATCGGCTCGTAAAGCGGCCGCGCCACGAGCACGCGGCTGGTGCCGGTGCACGCCTGGCCGGTCAGTCCGAAGGCGCCGCGCTCGATGATGCCGACCGCCTTGTCGATGTCGGCGTCGGCCAGCACGATGGTTGCGTTCTTGCCACCCATCTCGAGCTGGGCGCGCACGTCGGTGGAGAGGGCGGCCGCGATCTGGCGGCCGACGGCATACGAGCCGGTGAAGGTGAGGGCGTCGATCGCGCTCGCCGTGATCGCCTTGCCGACCTTCGCGCCGCGGCCGTGGACCAGAGCGATCACGTCCTTCGGCAGGCCGGCCTCCAGCAGAACCTCGACCAGCCGCTGCCCCATCAGCGGGGTGATTTCCGATGGCTTGAAGATCACGGCGTTACCGGCCGCGAGCGCCGGCGCGATCTTGCGCGCCGCCATCGACAACGGGAAGTTCCACGGCGTGATCACCGCGACGACGCCGACCGGCTGGCGAAGCGACAGCACGATCTGGTTCGCTTCGCCGGGGAAGGTCTCGCCGTTCAGCCTCAGCGCCTCGCCGGCGTAGAGGCGAAAGTTCGCCGCGATGCGGCGGGCTTCGGCTCGCGCCTCGGCGCGCGTCTTCCCTTCCTCGCGCGTCAGCTCGTCGGCGATCTCGTCTGCCCGCCGTGCCATGATGTCCGCGGCCTTGAACAGCACGTCGGCACGCACCTCGGGAGAGGCGGCCCACCACGCCGGCCAGCCCTTCTGCAATGCGTTCACGGCGGCGGTGACGTCGGCAGTCCCGGAATCGGGGAAGGTCGCGATGAGGTCGCGTTCATCCGCCGGGTTGCGGTCCTCGAAAATGGCGGAGTCTGCGGCCGGATGCCATTCGCCGGCGACGTAGTTCAGGCTGCTTGCTTGCATGGTCGCCTCGCGCTTCATGCTGATGACGTTCGGCGCGCTGACGACAGTCGGTGCCGGGGTGGGTTCTGCCTCGCGCGCCGCTGCCGTTGCGACTGCGGCGGCGATCGGCCGGGCGGCAGGCGCGGCTGGAGCAGACATAGCCGCGGGCGCAACCGGCGCTGGCGCCGGGGGCTCGGCTGGCGCGGCAGCCGCGCTCGCCCGCAGCGGCGCGTAGCCTGGCGTCCCGGGCGCGCGCTCATGCGGCGGTATCCACGAGACCTCGACCTCGCCCTGCTCGATGAACGTCTGGCAGGCCATGCGATAGCCGGCGGCGACATCGGCATCGCTGAGATGCTTGCGCTCCTTCGGCTTCACCTTGTCGGTGTTCTCGATGCCCCGTTCGACCTTGCAGCGGCAGGTGCCGCAGATGCCTGCGCCGCACTTGAACGGGATACCGCCCTGCTGCCGGAGCGAGACGCGCAGCAGGTTGCTGTTGTCCGGCGCCGTTACGCTTTTGCCGCCGTTCGTGAGGAAGACAATCGAGATCATTGCAACCGGGGAGCGGGCTCGCGGACGCTTGGACGTTTCCTGGCGTAAGGCTCGCCGGCTAGACCTTCTGCAGCCGGATATCCATGCTGCCGTAGGTGGTGAGCGTCTTCAGCTCGGCGCGCGCCGCATCCAGCGTCTCGAATTTCTCGAACAGCTTCGAGGGCACGTTGTTGACGATCTGCGGCGGCTCGTCCTCGACGATCTTGATGCGCGTCGGCTCGTCGATCTCGGCGATCGTGAAGCGGGCGCGCTTGCGGCCGTAGAAGTAGTAGTCATAGCTCTCGACCGGCGCGAGGCCGGCCGTCACTTCCGTCTTGAATTCACCCGGCTTGGTCGTCAGCAGCACATACATGGCGTCCCCTCACTTCATGCCCGGGCCGCGGTAGTCGAGCATCTCGACCAGCGCCGCGACCTCCGGGGAAACGTCCTGGGTCAATTCGATGTCGTGGGTGATCCAGAGCTGGCAGGCGAGGCGATACCCCTCGTCCAGCTTGTCGCCCAGTATCTTCTTCTCTTTCCAGTTAGGGGCGGGCAGATGCTCGCCCCCGCTGATGATCCGGCTGGCGCACGTGGCGCATTTCCCCATCCCGCAGCGGTACTTGAAGTTGGGGTAGGGAAACTGTCGTACGCCGGCCTTCACGACCAGGTTGGTGTTGGGCTTGACCTCGTCGACGTAGACGTTGTCCCCCTTGCGCACCGTTACGATCGGCACCGATCAGGCCTGGAGCAGTTCGCGTTCGTCCTCCGGTACCTTCCGCTCGACGCGTTCCAGCGCAGAAAGCGGAATGTCCTTGGCGACATAGTCGTAGTAGAGCGCCGTCGTATAGAGCAGGCGCATCTGCGCACCGATCTCGCAGATCTTCAGGCAGCGCTGCTGCAGCTCGACCGTGCGGGCATGCTCCAGCACGATCTGGTAGCCGCGTTCCCCGTGAATCTCGTCCGAGACGATGTGGAGGTCGAAGAACTCCACTTCCTCGTCCGTAAAGTTGTACTTCTCGCGCAGCGTCGGCGTCTGCTTGCGGTAGATCGACGGCACCTGCGACTCGAGGCCGACGACCAGGCCGGCGACGGCCACGATCGGGTCTTCGCGCATGGCCACGGCATAGCACCAGCTCTGCAGCCCGCGCGTCGTCGCCGTCATGTTGTCGGGGTCTTCCACCCGCGCCCGCGTCGTCCCGCAGGCTTCCGCGAAGCGGATCAGCAGGTCGGTGTGGCGGTCGCCGCCAATCTCTTCCTCGTACATGTTCTGGAG
>DASZQY010000089.1:0-3914 GCA_035549395.1 Bauldia sp. | reverse complement strand
CGCCTTCACGAAGAAGCCCATGAAGCCGAGCTTGACGCCGTGCTTCTTCTCGAACAGCTCGCGGTACTCGGTGCGGAGCTTCATGATCGCGCTCATGTCCACCTCGTTGAAGGTGGTGAGCATGGCGGCGGTGTTCTGCGCCTCCTTGAGGCGGCGCGCGATCGTCTGGCGGAGCCGCGTCATCGGCACGCGCTCCTCGCGCGCCGCCTGATCGGCGCTCGGCGGAACGCGCACTGGAGCAGGCGCGGCCGGAGCCGGCGCACGCGCGACAGGGGCGGCCGGCGCGGCCGGTGCGTTTTGGGCGTCGGCCTTGGTGATGCGGCCTTCCTTGCCGGTGCCGGTAACGCTGGCCGGCTCGACCCCGCGCTCGACCATGATCTTGGCGGCGGCCGGCGAGGCCGGGGCGCCGTTGGCCTTCGCAGGCGGAGCGGCGACAGGAGCCACGGCCGCAGCAGCCTTCGCGGGCGCCGGCGGGGCGGCGGCGGGCTTCGCGGCGGCAGGAGCCGCCTTGCCGTTCGGGTTGATGGTGGCGAGAAGCGCGCCGAGGCCGACGACGGTTCCCTGCTTCACCTCGATCTTTTCCAGGACGCCGGCGGCCGGCGCCGGAACTTCCAGGGTGACCTTGTCGGTCTCGAGCTCGACCAGCGGCTCATCGGCGGCGACGACGTCACCGGGCTTCTTGAACCATTGGCCGACGGTAGCTTCGGTGACCGACTCGCCGAGCGTCGGCACCCGGATTTCCATAGCCATCTCTCAGTCCCCTTCGCCCGCCGCCTTGTTGCCCTGCCGCTACTCGGCGAAGGCCTCTTCGAGGAATGCGTTCAGTTGCGCCACGTGGCGCGCCATGAGGCCGGTCGCGGTAGCGGCCGACGCTGCGCGGCCGACATAGCGCGGCCGCTCGGCCTTGCCGTCGATCTGCGTGAGCACCCATTCCAGATAGGGCTCGACGAACGTCCAGGCGCCCATGTTCTTGGGCTCTTCCTGGCACCAGACGATGTCGGCGTTCTTGAAGCGGCCGAGCTCGTTCATCAGCGCCTTGGCCGGGAACGGGTAGAGCTGCTCGACGCGCAGGAGGTAGACGTCGTTGACGCCGCGCTTCTCGCGCTCCTCGTAGAGATCGTAATAGACGCGGCCGCTGGACAGGATGACGCGCCGGATCTTGTCGTCGGCGGCGAGCTTGGTCTTCTCGCCCTTGAGGTACTCGGCATCATCCCACAGCAGGCGGTGGAAACTGGATCCCGGCCCGAACTCGGCCAGCGTCGAGACGGCGCGCTTGTGGCGGAGCAGCGACTTCGGCGTCATCAGGACGAGCGGCTTGCGGAAGTCGCGCTTGAGCTGGCGGCGCAGCGCATGGAAGTAGTTCGCCGGCGTGGTCAGGTTCGCGACCTGCATGTTGTCTTCGGCGCAGAGCTGGAGGAAACGCTCCAGCCGGGCCGACGAATGGTCCGGCCCCTGCCCTTCGTAGCCGTGCGGCAGCAGGCACACCAGGCCCGACATCCTGAGCCACTTCTTCTCCGACGACGAGATGAACTGGTCGAACACGACCTGCGCGCCGTTGGCGAAGTCGCCGAACTGCGCTTCCCACAGCGTCAGCGCGTTGGGATCGGCCATCGAGTAGCCGTACTCGAAACCGAGCACGGCCTCTTCCGACAGCATCGAGTTGATGACTTCGTAGCGCGACCCGTTCTGCGCCAGGGCGTTCAGCGGGATGTAGCGATCCTCGCTCTCCTGGTCGAACAGCACCGAGTGGCGCTGCGAGAAGGTGCCGCGCTCGACGTCCTGGCCCGACAGGCGCACCGGGTGGCCTTCCTTGATGAGCGAGCCGAAGGCGAGCGCCTCGGCCGTCGCCCAGTCGATGCCGTTGCCGGTGTCGATCGCCTTGCGGCGGTTGTCGAGGAAGCGGCCGACGGTCTTGTGGATGGCGAAGCCTTCCGGAATCTCGGTCAGCTTCGCACCGATCGCCTTGAGGTCGGCGATGGCGATGCCGGTCTCGCCGCGCCGCGGCTGGTCGCCGGATTCGGCCGACTTCAGCCCCGACCACGCGCCGTCCAGCCAGTCGGCCTTGTTCGGGCGATAATTCTGGCTGACCTCGAATTCGGCCTCGAGATGCGCCCGCCACCCGGCCTTGGTGCGCTCGATCTCCTCGGCGGTGATGAGGCCCTCGGCGGCCAGCTTGTTGCCGTAGATGTCGACGGTCGAGGCATGACCGGCGATCGCCTTGTACATCAGCGGCTGGGTGAAGGCCGGCTCGTCGCCTTCGTTGTGGCCGTGGCGGCGATAGCAGAACATGTCGACGACCACCGGCTTGTGGAACTTCTGCCGGAACTCGGTGGCGATCTTGGCGGCGTAGACGACGGCTTCCGGGTCGTCGCCGTTGCAGTGGAAGATCGGCGCCTCGACCATCTTGGCGACATCCGAGGGATAGGGCGAGGAGCGCCCGAAGCGCGGGTTGGTGGTGAAGCCGATCTGGTTGTTGATGATGAAGTGGATCGAGCCGGCGGTGCGGTGGCCGCGCAGACCGGAGAGCCCGAAGCATTCGGCGACCACGCCCTGCCCGGCGAAGGCCGCGTCGCCGTGCAGCAGCAGCGGCAGCACACGCTCGCGCTGGTCGAGCGGCACGATCTCGCCGCGCGGCTGGTCGGCGAGCTTGTCCTGCTTGGCGCGCGCCTTGCCGAGCACCACCGGATCGACGATCTCGAGGTGCGAAGGATTGGCGGTCAGCGACAGGTGAACGCGGTTGCCGTTGAACTCGCGGTCGGAGGAGGCGCCGAGGTGATACTTGACGTCGCCGGAGCCCTCGACGCTGTCGGGTGACGACGAGCCGCCCTTGAACTCGTGGAAGATGGCGCGGTGGGGCTTGCTCATGACCTGCGCCAGCACGTTGAGGCGGCCGCGGTGGGCCATGCCGAGTACCACTTCCTGCACGCCCAGCGCGCCGCCGCGCTTGATGATCTGCTCCAGCGCCGGGATCAGCGCTTCGCTGCCATCGAGGCCGAAACGCTTGGTGCCGGTGAACTTGGCGTCGCAGAACTTCTCGAAACCGTCGGCCTCGATCAGCTTGTTCAGGATCGCCTTCTTGCCCTCGGGCGTGAAGGAGACGCCCTTGTCCGGCCCCTCGATGCGCTCCTGGATCCACGCCTTCTCGGCCGGATCGGAGATGTGCATGAATTCGATGCCGAGCGTCGAGCAGTAGGTACGGCGCAAAATCTCGACCATCTGGCGGACGGTCGCGAACTCGAGCCCAAGCACGTTGTCGATGAAGATCGGCCGGTCGAGGTCGGCCTCGCTGAAGCCGTAGCTGGCCGGATCGAGCTCGGCCTCGTCGCCGACCGACTCCAGCGCCAGCGGGTCGAGGTTGGCGTGGAAGTGACCGCGCATGCGGTAGGCGCGGATCATCATGATGGCGCGCACGGAATCGCGCGCCGCCTGCTGCACCTGGCCTTCGCTGATCTCGACGCCGCGCGCCGCGAGCCCCGCCTTGACCCTGGCGGCAGCCGCCGTCGCCGCCTCGGCCGCACCGCGCCAGTTGCCGTCGAGCGCCGAGGTCAGCTCGCCGTTCATGACCGGCGGCCAGTCGGGACGCTGCCACGACGGCCCGCCGTTCTCCGGGATATCCTTCAGGCCTTCGAAAAAGGCCTGCCATTCCGCATCGACCGACTTCGGGTCGCGCTGGTACCGGGCCTGGAGGGATTCGAGATAGGGCGCGTTGGCGCCGTAGAGGAAGGAAGTCGCCGCGAGTTCCGCGTTCGCGTCCTGTCGTGACATTTTCCGCTTTCGCGAGGGGAAGCCCCGCGCTCTTAGTTTCGCGCAGCCACGCGCCACGCTCTAAAGGCCGTTCGCCCTACAATCAACCTTGATTTTTCGCCGATTCATGTGGGGTCGGCGGGCATTCACCTCAAGACTTCGACGAGAGT
>DASZQY010000088.1:0-7494 GCA_035549395.1 Bauldia sp. | reverse complement strand
GCTGGCCGAGTTCGACGCGCTGTTCATCCGCGAGACGACGTCGATCGACGATCATACCTACCGCTTCGCGCGCCGCGCCATGCAGGAAGGCATGCCGGTCATCGACGATCCGATCTCGATGATCCGCTGCACCAACAAGATATACCTGCACGAGCTGATGACGTCGAACGGCATTGCGGTGCCGCCGACCGTGATCCTCGCCGGCATGCATGATCTCAATCGTGCCGCCGATGAGCTTGGGTTCCCGATGGTTCTGAAGGTGCCGGACTCCTCCTTCTCGCGCGGCGTCAAGAAGGTCGACAATCTCGCCGAGCTGAACGCGCTCGCCAAGGAATGGTTTGAGGATACCGACCTGCTGCTCGCGCAGCAGTTCATGCCGACGACCTTCGACTGGCGCGTCGGCGTGCTGGGCGGCAAGCCGATCTTCGTCTGCCAGTACATGATGGCCAAGAAGCACTGGCAGATCGTCAAACATGGCGCCAACGGCCATCTCGTCGAGGGCGCACACAACACGATCGCGCTTGCCGAGGCCCCTCCGGCTGTCGTCGACATCGGGCTTCGCGCTGCGCAGCTCATTGGCCAGGGGCTCTACGGCGTCGACATCAAGGAGACGGCCAACGGGCTTTTCGTCGTCGAGGTCAACGACAACCCGAACATCGAGCACGGCGTCGAGGATCAGGCCGACAAGGACCAGGTCTGGATCGAATTGACCCGCTGGTTCACCGACCGCCTCGACAGCTAGACTCACCGGTTCACCGGGCGTATTCAGGGAATCGAGGAGCGGTTCCGCTTCGTTTCCATTAACCGTGAGCCTTTGCAACGTGAGCGACGCCGAACGCGTGGCCGCACGGGCCGCCCGCCGCCGCCCCATCGCGGACAGTGCCTTTCGCCACCGCAGTTACCGTCTCTTCTGGATGGCCCGGCTGCTGGCGAGCTTTGCCGCGCAGATCGTGAGCGTCGCGGTCGGCTGGCAGATCTATGCCATGACGTCGAATCCCTTCGACCTTGGTCTGGTCGGGCTCGCCCAGTTCACACCGGCGCTCGCGCTGGTGTTGGTCTCCGGTCACGCCGCCGATCGCTTCAACCGCCGCGCCATCATGGGCGTTTCGCAGCTGGTCGAGGCCCTCTGCACGGGCGCGATCCTCGTGCTCACCGTTTCGGGCCTGATCACGACGTGGTGGATTTTCGCCCTGCTGTTTGCGATCGGCGTGGCGCGCGCCTTCATGAACCCGGCCGGGTCCTCGCTGGTCCCCAACCTGGTGCCGCCCGAGGACATGCCGTCGGCCGTCGCCCTCGGCTCGACGGCATGGCAGATCGCCAACATCGTCGGCCCCACGGCTGGCGGGCTGCTCTACGGCATTGATCCCGGCGCCGCCTACAGCGTCGCGTTCGTCATGGTGGTGGGCGCCGTGGCGTGCATCTCGCTGGTGCCGCGCCCTGCCCACAAGACGATATCCGGCCCCCGCACCTGGCGCACGGTGCTTGCCGGCTTCGGATACGTGTGGAACGAAAAGGTCGTGCTCGGCGCCATCTCTCTCGACCTCTTCGCCGTGCTGCTCGGTGGCGCAACGGCGCTCCTCCCGGCATATGCCCGCGACATTCTCGTCACCGGGCCATGGGGCCTCGGTGTTCTGCGTTCCGCCGCCGGGCTCGGCGCCATCGCCATGGCGGCATACCTGACGCTTCGTCCGATCCGCGATCGCGCCGGCATGCTGATGTTCCTCGCCGTCGGTCTGTTCGGTGTCTTCACCGTCGTCTTCGGCGCCTCGCGCATCGTCTGGCTGTCGGCCCTGGCGCTTGCTCTCGCCGGCGCCGCCGACATGATCAGCGTGCAGGTGCGCGAGACGCTGATCCAGCTGTGGACGCCGGACGCCGTGCGCGGACGTGTCAATGCGGTGAACAGCGTCTTCATCGGCGCCTCGAACGAGCTGGGGGAATTCCGCGCCGGCACCATGGCTTCGCTGATCGGCATCGTTCCCGCGGTCGTGTTCGGAGGCGTCGGTACGGTGGTGGTCGCGGCCCTCTGGGCCTGGTGGTTTCCGGCCATCCGGCGCGTCCGCCGGTTGGACAGCCACCGCGCCTGAGGGCCATCCCGCGAAATTCCTCGGGTGGCGGTTTACGCGGCCTCAACCAGCGCCATGTAGGCCGGGGCGAGGATACGTGTGTTTCGAGTAAGCGACCCGCCGATGGATGCAATGCCCGCCCTGGCCGTGCGCGGCCTTTCCAAGGCCTTTGACCGCCCGGCGGTCGACCGGCTCGACCTCACCATCCGCAAGGGCGAGTTCTACGCCCTGCTTGGCCCCAACGGCGCCGGCAAGACGACGACGCTGCGCATGGTCGTCGGGTTGCTCAAGCCTGACGCCGGCACGATCGAGGTCGAAGGCGTCGATGCGCTGGCCGATCCGATCGCTGCCAAGCGCCAGATGGCATGGGTCTCCGACGAGCCGATGATCTACGACAAGCTGACGCCCCTGGAGTATCTCGAGTTCGTCGCCGGCCTGTGGAGCATAGATACGGCGACGGCCGCGAAGACGGCCAACGAGCTGATCGACTGGCTGGGCCTGCGTCCGCACGCCAACGACCGCTGCGAAGGCTTCTCGCGCGGCATGCGCCAGAAGGTGGCGCTTGCCGGCGCGCTGGTGCACGACCCGAGGCTGATCATCCTGGACGAGCCGCTGACCGGGCTCGATGCCGGCACGGCGCGGCAGGTGAAGGACCTGCTCCACGCCCGCGTGCAGGCCGGCGGCACCGTCATCATGACGACCCATATCCTCGAGGTTGCCGAGCGCATGGCCGAACGCATCGGCGTGCTTGCTGCAGGGCGGCTGATAGCCGAAGGCACGCTGGCCGAACTCAGGCTGCGCGCCGGGCGCGGCGGTAGCCTGGAGGACGTCTTCCTCACCCTCGTCGCCAACGGCGCGGCGGCCTGAGCATGGCCCGGGCCAAAGAGCCATCGCTCGGCTGGCTGGCGCGGAACGAGCTGCGCCTGTCGTGGCGCGACTGGCAGGCGATGATTACCGCCGGCAACAAGCGCAGCCTCGGCACGGCGCTGACGGTCTTGCTCGTGGTCGGGCTCGTGCTGCACCTTCCCGCGTACGCGATGCTCGGCCCGGTCGGCAAGGCCGGAATACATGAGGACGTCGCGAGCCTGATATCCGTCTCGCTGATCGTGGTGCTCTACACGTCGCTGCTGCTGGCGCAGGCGATGGAGACGGTGACCCGCACGCTCTATTCGCGTGGCGATCTTGATCTCGTCATGTCGTCCCCGGTTTCGCCGCGCCGCCTGTTTGCCGTGCGCATCTTCATCAATGCGCTGCTCGTCGCCATGATGGCGGTGCTGCTTTCCTCGCCGCTGATCGATGTCCTCATTCTTACCGGCGGCTGGCACTGGCTGTCCGCCTACGTCGTGTCGATCGCGGTCGGGTTGACGGCCGGCGGGCTGGCCGTGGCGATCACGATCGGGTTGTTCCGCCTGCTCGGCCCGCGCCGCACCCGGCTGGTGGCGCAGGTCGTGGCCGCCATCATCGGCGCGGCCTTCGCCATCGGCATCCAGGTGATGGCGATCCTTTACTATGGCCAGCTCAACCGGCGCGTTTTCGCGGTTTCGTCCGAAACAGCGGCTGCGGCACCGCCAGCCGGCAGCCTGCTGTGGCTGCCTGCCCGTGCGGTTCTCGGCGATCCGTTGTCATTGTTGGTCGTCGCGCTGGCCGGCCTCGTCATTCTGGGGGCCGTCATCCTGGTGTTTGCACCGCGCCTCGGCGAGCATTCGCTGGCCGCCACCGACCTTCCTTCCCTTCGCGGCCGGGCACGGTCGCACCGTTTCGATCCCGGCTCGCCCGCGACCGCGATGCGGCGCAAGGAATGGCGTCTGCTCCGGCGCGATCCGTGGCTGGTCTCCCAAACGCTGACGCAGCTCCTCTACCTGATTCCGGCCGCGCTGCTCCTCATGCGCAACTTCGGTCAGGCGACCGGCGTCCTTATCGTCATCGTCATGGTGCTGGTCACGGTCGGCGGCCAGCTCGGGGGCGCGCTGGCCTGGCTGGCGATCTCCGGCGAAGACGCGCCGGAACTGGTGGCGACCGCGCCGGTCTCGCCGCGCGCCGTCACGCGCGCGAAAATCGAGGCCGTGCTCGGAGCCATCGCCGCCGTGCTCGGGCCGCTGGTCGTGGCGCTGGCGTTCCTCTCGCCGCTCGATGCCCTGATGACCGCGATCGGCCTGTTGTTCGCCGCGCTGTCCACGATCCGCATCCAGCTCTGGTTCCGCTCGCAGGCCAAACGCAGCAACTTCCGTCGTCGCCATACCTCGTCGCGCATCGCCACCTTCGGCGAGGCGCTGGTTTCCTTCTCGTGGGCGTCGGCGGCGGGGCTTGCCGCTGCCGGCACATGGTTTGCGGCGATCAGCGTGGCGAGCGCGCTGCTCATCCTCGCCGCGGTGCGCGCGGTCAGTCCGCGCAAGGCCGCCGCCGTCTGAGCTTGAACATCAGGACCGCTTGACTCCGGCATACGGCTGCAATAGTTAAGTGCATGCTTAACTATCAGCCGGAAGCACTCGATCGCGTGTTTCATGCCCTGGCCGAGCCGACGCGGCGGGCGATCGTGGAGCGTCTGTCGCGGGGTCCGGCCTCGGTCAGTGAGCTCGCGGCTCCGTTTGCCATGTCTCTGCCAGCCGTCGTCCAGCATCTCGCGGTGCTTGAGGAGAGCGGCCTGGTGACGAGCGAGAAGGTAGGTCGCGTCCGTACCTGCCGCATCGAGGCGAAGACACTGTCCCTGGCCGAGCAGTGGATCAACGAGCGGCGTCTGCTCTGGCAGCGCCGTCTTGACCGGCTGGGTGAATTCCTGAACGACGAAGACGAGCTTGAGAGGAGAAAGAACAGATGAGCGAGCGCAATGTCACCCATTCCACTTTTGTCCTGCAGCGCTCCTACCCGCAGCTGCCCGCGCGCGTCTTTCGCGCCTTCTCGGACCCGGTGCTGAAGGCCAAATGGTTTGGCGGCAACGGCGACAACTGGATGGAGGTCGCGAAGTCGATGGATTTTCGCATCGGTGGCCGGGAGATCAGCAACGGCAAGTTCAGGAACGGCCCGAAGATCGAGTTCGAGGCGACCTACTGGGACATCGTGCCCGACGAGCGCATCGTCTACAGCTACTGGATGGTGATGGACGGCAAGAGCATCTCGGTGTCGCTCGCCACGATCGAGCTCAAGCCGGAAAACGGGGGCACGCGCCTGAAGCTGACCGAGCAGGGCGCCTATCTCGACGGCTTCGACGATCCCTCTGTGCGCGAGAAGGGCACCAACGACCTGCTCGACGCGCTCGGTCGCTCGCTGGCGGCATAGGAAACACCATGGGCAAGGTCGTCGTTGCCGCGTTCATCAGTCTCGACGGATATATCGAGGCTCCCAATCGCGAGATGGTGCCGCCGGCGCCTTCGCCGGATCTTTTCCGCTACTTCATCGAGCGCAACCTGACCCGGGCCGGTGTCTTTGTCTACGGCCGCGTGTCGTACGAGGGCATGGTTCGCTACTGGACTTCGCCGGACGCCGACGCGAAGGAAGCCGCGCGCCTGGCGGCCAGCCGCAAGGTCGTGTTCTCGACCACGTTGGCCGGGGCAGACTGGGGCCAGGTGGAGATCGCGCGCGGCGATCCCGCCGCCGTGGTGAAGCGGCTGAAGACCGAGACCGACAAGGATATCGTCATCCTCGGCGGCGCCGGGGTTGCCAACAGCTTCATGCGCGCCGGGCTGGTCGAGGAATATTTCGTGCTCGTGACCCCGATGCTGTTCGGCGGCGGCACGCCGCTGTTCGCGCCGGGCCTGCCACGCACGCAGCTCAGGCTGCTTGAGGCGCGTCCGTTTGATCTGGGGTCGGTGCTGCTTACCTATGCGCCGGCTTAAGGTCAGCGCGGGGTGCTGTCGTCGTCCTTGCTGACGACGTGGTATTCGACCGAGATCGTCTCGCCAGGGGTGGCGCGCGACCTGGCGAGCTTGCTCCAGCGCCAGCGCCACACGAAATAGGCGACGGCGGCGACCGGAATGAGAACCAGCGCCACGCCGAGCGACAGCAGGACGATGGCCACCAGCACGGCGAGACCTGCCACCATGGCGATGAACAAGCCAAGCTTGCCGCGCCAGTCGAGCCGATCGAAGGTGAAGTCGTATCGCGCCATGCCTCAGCATGTGGCGGCAATCGCGGCGATGCGCAAGGGCAAAAGCGCCGCGGCAGCGCGCCGTCAGACGTCCAGGTTCGCTACGCTGAGGGCGTTGGTCTGGATGAAATCGCGGCGCGGCTCGACTTCGTCGCCCATCAGGCGGCCGAACAGGTCGTCGGCGTCGTCGGCTTCCTTGATCTTGACCTGAAGCAGGGTGCGCGCTTCCGGGTCGAGCGTCGTCTCCCACAGCTGCTCGGCGTTCATCTCGCCGAGGCCCTTGTATCGCTGC
The DNA here is from genome assembly GCA_035549395.1 of Bauldia sp. Lineage (GTDB taxonomy): Bacteria > Pseudomonadota > Alphaproteobacteria > Rhizobiales > Kaistiaceae > DASZQY01. The sequence continues at coordinate 1,058 of DASZQY010000088.1, read as the reverse complement.
AGGCTGAGGCCTTTGCGCCCCGCCGCCGTTACGGCCGCGTAGAGATCGCGCGGACCGTGGACGACGGTGTCGTCGTCCTTGCGCACGAAGTGCGCGAACTTCGCGTAGATATCCTGCAGCCGCTTGGTGAACTGGTCGAGCTTGCGCGCGTCCGTCGAGTTGAGCAGCGCCGGGTCGATCGTCGCGACTTCCTTGACGCCACGCACCTCCCGCTCGAAGCGAAAGCCGGTATCCGCCGAGAAAGCGCCGCTCCAGCCGCGCTCCGTATCCTCGGCCAGCGCATCGAGACGCTTGGCGACGTATTTCGCCGCATCGTCGGCCTTGTCGGGCTCGGACAGGATGGCGAGATTCAGCGCACCGGCAATCGCCACCTGCTCGACGACGGCGCGGCTGTAGCGCGAGTGGATGCCGTTCAGGAGGCCGACGAACGCGCGGGCGTCGTTGACGATGTCGGCAAGGTCGCGGCCGGCGCGATCGTCTCCCCGCGCGAGCTTGAGCACGGCGTCTTCCAGACCGGTCGAGATCAGGTAGTCCTCGAGCGCGCGTTCGTCCTTTATGTACGTCTCGGACGAACCCTTCTTCACCTTGTAGAGCGGCGGCTGCGCGATATAGACGTGGCCGCGCTCGATCAGCGGCCGCATCTGCCGGTAGAGGAACGTCAGCAGCAGCGTGCGGATGTGCGCGCCATCGACGTCGGCGTCCGTCATCAGGATGATCTTGTGGTAGCGCAGCTTTTCCGGGTCGAACTCGTCCGGCCCGACGCTGGTGCCGAGCGCGGTGATGAGGGTGCCGATCTGCTCCGACGAGATCATCTTGTCGAAGCGCGCCCGCTCGACGTTGAGAATCTTGCCGCGCAGCGGCAGCACCGCCTGGTTCTCGCGATTGCGGCCCTGCTTGGCTGAGCCGCCGGCCGAATCGCCCTCGACGATGAACAGCTCGGATTTCGAGGGATCGCGCTCCTGGCAGTCAGCGAGCTTGCCGGGGAGGGAGGCCATGTCGAGCGCGCCCTTGCGCCGCGTCAGCTCGCGCGCCTTGCGCGCCGCCTCGCGTGCCGCCGC
>DASZQY010000087.1:0-6410 GCA_035549395.1 Bauldia sp. | reverse complement strand
AGGCCGCAGAGCGCACCCAAGGCCAGGACGATCAGGCACGCCAACGGCCAGGGAACGCCATAGTTCACCTGGAGCGAAATCGTGAGGATGTGCCAGATGACGATGCCGTAGCCGACCGTGAGATCGATGCGGCCCACCATCATCGGCAGCATCGAGGCGAGCGACAGCAGCGCGATCAGCGACTTGTCGGCGAGGATCGAGCGAAGATTGAGGTAGGTCGGGAAAGTGTCGGGCAGCAGCACCGAAAAGAAGATGATCAGCAGGACCATCAGGATAGGCAGGCCATAAACCGGCAGCAGGCGGACGGTCTTCTGCAGGGGCGACAGATGAGCGAGATCGGAGCGGGTCGGCTCGAGCGCGTTGGTCTTAATGGACTGCATGAGCATCCTGCCGTGAGACGTTGGGCGCGGAATCGGTGACGTCGGCGGAGTGGCCGATATTGGCGGAGGCCGCGGCGAGCAGATTCTCGACCGAAAGGGCGTCGGCGCCGAGTTCCGCCACGACGCGCCCGCGGTCGAACACGAGCGCGCGGTGGCAAACCTTGGCCACCTCCTCGAAGTCGGTGGACACGATCACGATGGCGGCGCCGGCCTGGAGCGCGACGTCAAACAGGCGGTAGATCTCGCCCTTGGCGCCGACATCGACCCCCGCGGTCGGGTCCTCGAAGACGTAGACCTTGCCCGCGAGGTGCAGCCAGCGGCCGACGACCACCTTCTGCTGATTGCCGCCTGAAAGCAGCTCGATGGGGAGTGCCGGATCGTTGGGGCGAAGGCCGACGCTCTCGCCGAGTTTCAGCGCGGCCTGGATCTCCTGCCGCGGGCTCAGCCGCGAGAGCAGGCCCAGGCCGGCTGCGACGGGATTGAGGAAGAGATTCTCGCGCACCGTCAGTTTCGCCACGACCGATTCCGCGGTGCGGTCGGCGCAAATCAGATTGATGCCCAGGGCCATCGCCTCGCTCGGCGAAGTCGGCGCGATCTCCGCGCTGTCGAGCAGGATGCGGCCGGTCATGGGCAGGAGGCCGAAAAGCGCGCGGCCGATGCTTTCCTGGCCGGCACCGCGCAGGCCGACAAGTCCAACCACTTCGCCAGCGTGGATCTCGCAATCGAGAGGACCGACGTCGCCAACCCTGAGCGACTGGAAGGCCACGCGCGGCGAGCCTTCACGTTGCGCCGGCCGGCGGAACACCTGCGACGGCTCGCGGCCGACGATCAAAAGGATCGTCTCCTCCGGCGTGGTTTCGGAAACCCGCCGTTCACCGGCGACGCGGCCATCGCGCAGGACGACCATCCGGCCGGCAATCTCGAAAACCTCGTCGAGGCGATGCGAGACGTAAATCATGCCAACGCCGCGGTCGCGCAGGCGGCGAAGGGCGGCGAACAGCCGCGCCACCTCATCGGCGGGAAGACTCGCTGTCGGCTCATCGAGGACAAGCACCTCAGCCTCGGCAGCGAGCGCGCGCGCAATGGCGACCAGCGACTTCTCGGTGCGCGTCAGGCTCTGAATGCGCACCTCCGGATCGATTTCCGCGCCGAGCTGGTCCAGCGCCGCCGCGGCGCGCGCCCGCGCGGCGTTCCAGTCGACCAGACCGTTATGGCGCGGATAGCCCAGGGTGAGGCAGATGTTTTCGGCGACGGTCATCCACTCGATCAGGCCGAGATCCTGGTGAATGAAGGCGATCGGCAGCCGGCGCCGCGCCTGCGGGGCGACGGCTTCGCCGCGAAACTCGATGCGGCCGGTGTCCAGTGAATAGACGTCGGCGAGAATTTTTATCAGCGTCGACTTGCCAGCGCCGTTTTCGCCGAGCAGCGCGAGTATCTCGCCCCGGTGAAGATAGAGGCTGACGCCGTCCAGCGCCTGCGTGCCGCCGAACTGTTTCGAGATCCCGTGAACGGCGAGCAGCGGGCGATCGGCCGCCGTCGCCGACTGGGCGTCAGTCCCCATCTCGTACGCACCCTCCCTCGACCTGCCCGATAGCCGGGCGGGTCACAGCCGATCTATCTCGTCGGCTTCACGATGTAGCCGTAGGCGGCGTTGCTCGGCTGGGCGCCGTCCTTCAGGTATGCCTGCTTGATCTTGCCGAGGCCGTCCTGCGACCACTCGGAGAGGTCGCCTTCCTTCACGGTGACGCCGTAGTGGCGCGCGGCATTCATTCCAAGGATCGACTTCTTCACGGTCCCTTCCGCGTCGCCCATCGGCGCGTAACCGAACTTCTTCTGCAGGTCCTCGGGAATCTCGAGACGACGGAAGGCCTCGATCTGCCACTGCGGTGTTCCTTGCCACACGGCGTCAGTGCCCCAGAACACGTGGTCGTATCCCAGTCCCTTGATCAGCATGCCGAGCATGCCGGCGGCGATGCGCGGGCTGGTGACGGCGACGCTGGCGAAGCTCGTGCCGAGGTCGGCGTAGACGTTGCTGACGCCGTACTTTTCCGGAATGCGCGCGAGGTCGCTGACCCAGCGCAACTCGCCGGTCTTCTCGTAATGCGCAAGATCGTCGACGAAGTCGTGCAGCTGCACGGAAAGCGCCGCGTGGTAGATGACGAAGCTGATCTGCGGCCAGTCCTTCGCCGCCTTGCCGACGTCATCGGCGGTGGCGTACTGCCAGGCGAGCGGCATCGAGGTGGCATAGTCGGCGGGGAGCAGGCCCTTGTGCACGCATACCGTGGTAATACCCGCCTTCACGATGCGTTCGTAGAAGGGGTACATCTCCGCTTCGTCGTCCATGCGCCAGGGATAGCGCGCGTTCTGCGGAATGATCGGGTCGCCGACGGTGTAGCCCTTCCAGCTCGTCGGATGCAGCACCTCGATGGCGCGCTCGACCTCGTCCATCCAGCCCGGCGATTTCGGCGAGATCAGCGAGTGGAAGTAGAGCCGCTTGTTCCTGGCGAGTCCGTTGACGAAATCGGCTGCCTCTTTGATCTGGTCGTTCGACAGGAACGTCTTGTCGGGATCGTCGGTCGGCGCGCCACTGAGCAGCCCGACGCTGGTGTCGCTATCGAGGTAGATCTCCTTCAGGAAGTTGTCGAACCTGTAGAGGTCGAGCGTGAGCTTCGAGGCCGGTCCAAGCCCGGGATTCCAGCCGTGGTCAGCGGCATAGCGCGCGGTGTCGAGCAGCCCGTCCCAGGCATAATCATCGCGCACGAAATGCAGCTGGTCGTCGAAGACGAACTGCTTGGCGTATTTCTTCTGCCGCGCCACCGCGACATCCGGATCCTGCGACTCCCCGCTGTCGACGTCGAACAGGCGGCCGTAGACGTCGTTCATCGCGACGAAAGCTGCCGCCATCCCCATCGGCGTGCGCAGGAAGTGCGGCAGATCCATGCCGAGGCGACGGCCGTTCGTCTCACCGGAATTCCTGATGCGCGCCTCGACTTCGCGCTGCTTTTCGTTCTGCGGCAGCGGATTGAATTCCGCGTTGGAAACCATTTGCGTCGGAACGGGAGAACGGAACGCCGCTTCGTCTGCAGGCGCGAGCCCTGCCAGCTCGCGATCGCTAAAAAAACCCATGAAAAGCAACTCCTCCCACGCGAGGGCGCCGCTTTTGCACGGGGCGCCACTCCAGTTCGCTTCTCACGACGCTAACAACAGCCGAATACGAAGCAAAATTGATATTTTAATGCCTCCTTGATAGGCAATAACTATGGATCACCAAGAGCTGGCCTTGCTTGACAGGGCTGTTCAACCCGCTAAGTGACCAACCGCTCCGGTTGGCAAGGGCCGGCTTATTCACCCTCAACGTCAACTCGCGCATCCACGCGAGGGGCGGGTTTCGCCTCAAGGTGGGTCATCGCGACAGAATGGGACACATTCATGGAAACCCGCGCCCTTGGTCCTAACGGGCCTCAGGTGTCTGTAGTCGGTCTTGGCTGCAATAACTTCGGCTGGCGTATCGACCTCGAAAGTACCCGCAAGGTGATCGACAAGGCGATCGACCTAGGCATCACGCACTTCGATACCGCCGACGTGTACGGCAACACGAAGTCCGAGCAGATGATGGGCGAGGTGTTCGGTAACCGGCGCAAGAACGTCGTCATCGCTACCAAGTGGGGGCGTCTGCCGGATGCCAAGCATGGCTTGCGCGGCCGCCGCGAATACATTCGCAAGTGCGCCGAAGCCAGTCTCAAGCGGCTGCGGACCGATTACATCGACGTGTATTACATGCACGAGCCCGATCCGGAGACGCCCGTCGACGAGACGCTCGGCGCGCTCAATGAGCTGATTCAGGAAGGCAAGGTGCGCTACATCGCCGCCTCGAACTTCCTGGTTCCGGACATCGAGGCTGCAGCGGCTTCCGCCAAAAAGAACAAGACCGCGATGTACGTCGCCTCACAGGAGGAATACCGCCTGACCGAGCGCGGCATTGAGAACAAGGTCGTGCCCACTTTGAAGAAGGATGGCCTCGGGCTCGTTCCCTTCTACCCGCTTGGTGGCGGCGCGCTTACCGGCAAGTACCGCCGCGACGCCGAGATGCCGGCCGGCTCGCGTCTCACTGAGGTCGAGAAGAAGGGCGAGAATCGCTTCCTCGACCCGCATTGGAACACGATCGAGAAGCTGACCGAGTTTGCCGAGAAGCGCGGACACACGATTCTCGAGCTGGCATTCTCGTGGCTGGCGCAACGCCCGCTGGTGAGCTCGATCATCGCCGGCGCGACCAAGCCCGAGCAGCTCGAGGCGAACGCCAAGGCAGTCGCATGGAAGCTTTCCCCGGCCGATTTGGCCGAGGTCGACAAGATTGTTCCTCCCGGACGGTAGCATTGCGGACGGCGCGCCTTGCCGGCGCGCCGTCTTCACTTGCTCACGCCGCGCGGGTGAGAATCTCGCGCACCTGGTCGCCGTGGATGTCTTCGGCTTCGCCGAGGCTGGTTTGACCGGCACGATCGAGATGAGCGACGACGTCTTCCGGCGACACGGATGCCGGGGCTAGCTCGCTCAGGCGCACCGGCAGGCCCATCCGCCGGAACCACGCTTCGGTGAGTTCGATCGCCTTCTCGGCCGCGCGCGCATCGTTCGGCTCATTCACTTTCCAGACGCGGCGCGCGTAGCGCGCCAGCATCGCCTGCTTGTCTTTCTGCTTGTAGCGCAGCAGCGACGGCATGATCAGCGTCAGCGAGCGCGCATGATCGACGCCGTAAAGCTCGGTCAGCGCGTGGCCGATGTAGTGGGTCGACCAGTCCTGCTTGATGCCGGCGCCGATAAGGCCGTTCAGCGCCTGATTGGCCGCCCACATCACGTTCTCGCGTGCCTCCGGCGTGTTCTCCTCGACCAGCACCGGCCCCCATTCGATGAGCACTTCGAGCAGCGCTTCGCTGAAGCCGAACTGCACCGGCACATTCGACGGCGCGACCAGGTATTGCTCGATGACATGCGTAAAGGCGTCGACGGCGCCATTGGCGCGCTGCCGGCGATCGAGCGTCGCCATGGTGGATGGATCGAGGATGGCGAACTGCGGGCGGATGCGCTCGTTGGCGAAGGGATATTTCAGGTGATGCGTGGTGCTGGAGATCACTGCGACGGCATTGCTTTCCGAGCCCGTCGCGGGCAACGTCAGCACGACGCCGACCGGAAGAATCTTCTCCGGCCAGTTGCCGGCGCGGAGCTCCGTCCACGGGTCCTTGCCTGCGTGAACGACGCCGGCGAGGAATTTTCCGGCGTCGGCGACCGATCCGCCGCCGACGGCCAGAATTAGTTCGGCGCCGGATGCCCGCGCCAGTTCGGCCGCCTTGAGGATCGTCTCGTAGCGCGGGTTCGCCTCGATACCGCCGAACTCGGCGATCGTGGCCGACGTGAGCGCGCGCTTAACGCTGTCGTAAACGCCATTGCGCTTGATCGAGCCGCCGCCGTAGAGCAGCAGCACCCGCGTCCCCGGCCTGACGAGCTCGCTCAGCGCGGCGATGCGGCCTTCGCCAAATTCGATACGCGTGGGATTGCACAATTGGAATTGCATCGGACCTTCCTCCGTCGGCGGTACGGTTCGCCGCGTGCGCTTGCCCGACGCAACGAGCACGATTGTGAGCTGCGAACTTCGTGTTAGCTAGTGCCCTTGGTTCACTCCATCGGTTCGCGGAATCGCGAACAGCGTATATTGCGAAAGGATACGTCGGTGGCGATGACGAAGGCACTAAGTATTGCAGTCCTTGATGACTATCAAGGAGTGGCTGCAGGCGCGGCCGACTGGTCATCGCTGGCCAACGCGCGCGCTGTTTTCTTTCGCGATCACGCAGCGGATCGCGAGCAATTGGTTGCGCGGCTGTTGCCGTTCGACGTCGTCGTGGCAATGCGCGAGCGCACGGCATTCGATGCCGAGACGATCGGGTGCCTCCCCAACCTCAAGATGATCGCCACCGTCGGTAAATGGAATGCGGCCATCGACATGGAAGCCGCAAAGCGGCACGGCATCGTCGTCAGTGGCAC
>DASZQY010000086.1:0-1655 GCA_035549395.1 Bauldia sp. | reverse complement strand
CCGCGCGCCGGCCGTGATACGGCGCGTCCGTGGCTGCTTTCGCCGCTCGACCTGCAGGCGGTGAAGGCGGCCGGCGTCACCTTCGCCGTCTCGATGCTGGAGCGCGTCATTGAGGAGAAGGCGCGCGGCGCACCCGATCTCGCGCCGGCGTTGCGCGCCGAGATAACCGCCCTGATCGGCGACGATCTGTCGAAGCTGAAGCCGGGCTCGCGCGAAGCTGCGGAGCTGAAGGAACTGCTCATCGCCAGGGGCATGTGGTCGCAATATCTCGAGGTCGGTATCGGCCCTGACGCCGAAGTCTTCACCAAGGCGCCGCCGATGGCGTCCGTCGGCCACCTCGCCGAGATCGGCGTTCGCCCCGACTCGCACTGGAACAACCCCGAGCCCGAGATCGTCGTCGTCGCTTCCTCGCGCGGCGCCGTCGTCGGCGCCTGCCTCGGCAACGACGTCAATCTCCGCGACTTCGAGGGCCGCTCTGCGCTGCTGCTCGGCAAGGCCAAGGACAACAACGCCAGCGCCGCCGTCGGTCCCTTCATCCGCCTCTTCGACGCGCACTTTTCGCTCGACGACGTGCGCCACGCCGAGGTCGATCTCGCCGTCGACGGCGAGGACGGCTACCGGCTGCGCGGCGGCAGCGCCATGAGCCGGATCAGCCGCGATCCGGCCGACCTCATGGCCTCCACGATCGGACCGCACCACCGCTATCCGGACGGCGTCGCGCTCTACCTTGGCACGATGTTCGCTCCGGTCGAGGATCGCGACGTCAAGGGTCAGGGCTTCACCCACAAGGCCGACGACGTCGTCACCGTCTCCTCGCCGCGCCTGGGCAGCCTGTCCAACCGGGTGGTTTCGACCGATGCGGCGGAACCGTGGACCTTCGGCGCCGGCGCGCTGATGCGCAACCTCGCGCGCCGCGGGCTGCTTTAGGCGGCGTCGACCCGGCGGAAGCGGTTCATCAGCGCCGTCGGCGCACCCGACAAGAGCACGTCGAGATAGCGCAGGCGCTGGAACTCGCCGTTCACCGAGATGCGGGGCAGCGCCGTGAGATGGCGCGCATGCTCGGCATAGAGCACACCCGGACGCGTCGTGACCGCCGTCTTGAAGCCCGCCCCCGCCGCCAGCGCGAACTCGCGTGGGCCGGCGGCGTCCGGCGCCCCGACCGGAAAGGAGAAATGCGCCGGCATGCGGCCGAGGTGCGCGGCAACCGACCGCGCGCCCTCCACCATCTCCCTCCGCGCCTCCGCTTCGCCGAGCTTGGCGAGCATGGGGTGGGTGATGGTGTGGCCACCGATGGTGACCAGCGGATGGCGCGCGACAGCCGCGATCTCGTCCCAGCCCATGCACAATTCGCGGCAGATGGCGTGCATGTCGATGCCGCTGGCTTTCGCCAGCGCACGCACCGGCGCGCGCAGCTCTTCTTCCGTCGGCGCCGAACGGATCTGGGCGTAGATCGTGTCGAACGCGACCTGCTTGGCCTCGCTTGTGGCGCAGTCGAACGTCTGCGGGATATCGCCGATGACCACTTCGACGCGATCGTTCTCCGCGATGGCGCGCTCCAGCGCCACCCACCACAGCTCGCCCCTGCCCTCGGCGAAATCCGACGGCAGGAACAGCGTGAACGGCATGTTGTGCCGCGCCAGTATCGGCAGCGCGTA
>DASZQY010000085.1:0-3863 GCA_035549395.1 Bauldia sp. | reverse complement strand
GAAGCTGCACTTCGCGCCAGTCGTCATATTTCGCCGCAGGCAGACGATAAGGCCCGCACTTGATCACGGCGCTGATCGCGTTCTTGGCGGCGACAATTCCATATTGCGTTGCCGGAAATTCGATCACGGTCGGCTGACCGGCAACGGTGCCGTCCCGATTCATTCTGAAATCGATCGTAATCGAAACTTGCTTCGGAGTCGTCCATCCGGGCGGCAGTGTCCAGCAGCGTTGAACTTGCGCGCGTCACGCAGCCAGCTCAGCGTCCTTCGTTCCCGTACCCGCCGCGCCGCTCGTAGAGGCCGGAGGATGGTCGATGTCCTTCCCGGCGAGTTGCGTAGCGGGGGTTGTCTCATCGGTCGGCTGGGATGCAGCAGCTTGCGCGGGAGGTGCGGCTGGCATGGGCCGCGGCGCGGGCTGCGCAGGCGCCTCGAGCGGCGGCGTGGCGCTCGTCAATGGTGGAGAAGGAGAGGGCTGCGGTTTGGCGTTCGGGCGATTGGTCTGTGGATCGGGCACCAGCTGCACCGGAATGACAAATTTCTCCGGTGCGCGTCCGCCGCTGCCCAGCCGCACTGCGCCCATGCCGATCAGGATGGCATGAGCGAGGATCGAGACGATGAGCGCGATGGCCGCCGGGGCAAGCGACGATTCCCGGCCGCCAGCGAACGATCTTACTGACTCGTCCGCTTCGCTCACGCCGAAGGGAAGAATCTCGCGGACCGTGGGCGGCAGCTCTATGTCCTGCACAGGACGTCCCTTGTTCGGATACAGCGGATGGCAGCATCGCTGCACAGATACGACGTGCCCGTACGCCTGCGTGGCAAGTGGCTTGCCATCCTCGCGGCACGCATTTCGAATCGGCCGCCTTTCCTTCAAGAACGCGTGAGGTGCCTGTCCCGGCGGAATGCCTAAGCCACTTTCCCTTCCTGTAGTCCATCTAGGTCGCCGGAAGGATTCATGCGCTTCTTTCTCCGGTTTTCGATGATTGCCGTCCTCATGGCTGTCGGCTCGGCCGCCGCGGCAGCGCCGCCGGCGCCATTTACACTGTCGACCACAGCCTTTGCCGATGGCGGACAGATACCGGTTCAGTTCACCGCCGCCGCGCAAGACGTTGCCCCCGGACAGGGCGTCTCGCCACCGCTGGCGTGGTCGAATCCGCCGGCCGGAACCAGAAGTTTCGTGCTCCACATGCACGACCTCGACGTGGCCCGGAACCGAACCACCGATGACCAGCTCCACTGGCTGGTGTGGAATCTTCCGGCGACGGCGACTGGCCTTCCGCAAGGTGTGCCGCCGGGTTCGCAATTGGCTGGAGGCGCCTATCAGATCAGCGCCACGGGAGCTACATATCGCGGGCCAGGCGCACCGGCCGCGGGGCCGCCGCATCACTACGTGATCGAGCTTTACGCGCTCGATGGCACCATCGACGTCCAGCCGGAGGCCGATCCCTTCGCGACACGGGCGCAAGTCCTCGCAGCGATACAGGGACACGTTCTCGGCAAGGCCGTCTACCTTGGCCTCTTTCACCGGCCGCAATAGATCGGACGCGCGCTCGCGCTGCCCGCGCGCGACTTTGAACTGCCGTGGAGGCGGCGCACAGGCGGGACAGGTGCCCCGACTTCAGCAGCTTGGCGAGCGCTCCGACCTGACCTTCTCCGAGGACGACGTGGGTAGGGTTCTCAGCTCGAACTTGATCACGGTCACTCCTTTGCCGCAGCCGCTGGCTGGACCGGCTTCGTGCCCGCTAGCGCGGCTACGATCACTTGGAACGCCAGCATGCCTGGGTCGTCCAGTCCGGCGGAGCGTTCGGCAAACATCCGCGCCCGGCCCAGCCGGCTGGGCTTGTCGCGGTATTCATCGAGTGCGGCGCGGGCGGCGGCATCCGCTGCGCTCGCCATGGCGGCCGGATCGGCGCAATTTCGGATCGCGCCGACGACGGCAGCGAGGGAATCGAGCACCGTCTTGTCTCCGATTGCTCCTTTGCCGCGCGCCGCCATCGCTTCGCCCGCGGTCGCGAGCAGGTCCGGGACCGCGGCCAGTGGGATCTCCACCGCACCGCTCGTCTTCTTGGCGACCGCGATGAAGGCGGTGGCGACCAGCGTGCCGAACGAAGAGGACGACACCTGCTGGAACGCCTTCGCGCAAGCCATAAACGACTTGCCGATGTCATCCGGGAAAGTCTCGCCGGCGCTCGCCACGGCTTGCCAGCCGCGCGCCACGGTCACCCCGAGGTCGCCGTCGCCGAGAAGCCCGTCCTGCGTGTTGAGCATCGCCGCCGCGGCCTCGGCGCCAGTCGCGATGCGGCTCGCCGCTGCCTTGAGATCGAACGCTGTCAGGCCTGCCATGGGTGCTTCTCAGTTGACGGTCCAGAAAGCGCAATGGCACGGCGCCTTGAGCAGACGCTCCAGCATGCCATCGAGCCGGCATATCGTAAGCGTGGCGCCGGTCATCTCCATGGACGTCGCGTAGCGGCCGACGAGCGGCATCACGATCGTTACGCCAATGTCGGCGAGCCGCGCCGCCACCCGGCGAAACACGATGTACAGCTCCTCGAGCGGCGTCGCTCCCAGAGAATTGACCAGTACCGACGCACGCTCGCCGCGATCGAGCGGCATGTCGGCGAGCAGGCGGTCCAGCATCTCGTCGGCGATCGCGTCTGCGGGTTTCAGCCGGTCGCGCCAGATGCCGGGTTCCCCATGGATGCCCATACCCATCTCGATTTCGTCGGGGCCGAGGGTAAACGTTGGTCTGCCGGCTTGTGGCACGATGCACGGTGTCAGCGCCACGCCGATGGAGCGGCAGGCACTGGCGGCTGACTGCGCTGCCGCCGTGACGGCCTCGAGGTCGGCCATCTCCTCAGCCCGGGCTCCGGCAATCTTGAAGGCGTAAATCATGCCCGCGACGCCGCGGCGCTTGGCTGCCTCGTCGGGCGATGCCGAGGCCACGTCGTCAGCCACTCTGACTGTGGTGGAGGGGATGCCGTCCTCTATTTCGGCCATCTCACCGGCCATGTCGAAGTTCATTCCGTCGCCGCCGTAGTTGCCATAGAGGCGCACGACGCCGGCACCGCCGTCGGCCTGGCGCATGGCGACCTGCATCTGCTCGGCCGGCGGCGACGCGAAGACCTCGCCGATCGCCGCCGCGTCGACCAGCCCCTTGCCGACATACCCGCCGAATACGGGCAGATGGCCGGAGCCGCCGCCCGTCACCACCCCGACCTTGCCGCGTGTCGCGCCGCCGGCGCGTGCGATCACGCGCCGGTCCGGCCGGGCATAGATGTCCGGATGCGCGGCAATCAGGCCGTCCAGCGTCTCGTCAACATAGGCGGCGGCTGCATTTATGAGCTTCTTCATATGGCTCGATTCCTTGTCGCTGCACCTCGCCGGCGCGGCCTGGTTTACTCCGCCGCTTCGGCGGTGACTTCGTTGATGGCCAGCCAGCGCTCGGCCTCGAGGGCCGCCATGCAGCCGAGCCCGGCGGCGGTCACCGCCTGGCGGAAGGTCTCGTCGGTCACGTCGCCGGCGGCGAACACGCCCGGAATGCTGGTCGCCGTCGAGTTCGCCTCGGTCCACAGATAGCCGGATGGCTTCAGCCGCAGCTGGTCGCCGAGGAAGCCGACCGCCGGCGCGTGGCCGATGGCCACGAACACGCCGTCGACCTTGAGGTCGCTGGTGGCGCCCGTCTTGACGTTGCGGATACGCACCCCGGTCACCGCCGGCGGCGTCGTGTGGTTGCCGAGCACGTCCTCCACCTCGTGGTCCCAGATGACGTTGATCTTCTCGTGCGCGAACAGCCGCTGCTGCAGGATCTTCTCCGCCCGCAGGTGGTCGCGGCGGTGAACCAGCGTCACCCTGGAGGCGAAGTT
>DASZQY010000084.1:0-8433 GCA_035549395.1 Bauldia sp. | reverse complement strand
ATCATCGTGGTCGGGCGCGGCGACGGCACGCCCATACCCAACATGCAGATGGCGGCGCCGGGCGAGGTGGTTCTGCGGACAGGCCGGCCGGTGCTGGTGGCGCCGGAGGGCCAGGACGCCTGCCATCCGACCAACATCCTGGTTGCGTGGAAAGACGGTGGCGAGGCGCAACGCGCCATCGCCGACGCGATCCCGTTCATGAAACGGGCGAAGCAGGTGACGGTGGCCGCCGTGCGCGAGCACAAGGACGACCTCGTGTCCGGCGTCGACGAGGCGCTGGGCTTCCTGCTCCGGCATGGCATCGCCGGACAGTCCAAGGTGATCGAGGGCAAGAAGGGCGCTGGCGAAGACCTGCTCGATCTGGCGCGCTCCACCAAGGTGGATCTCATCGTCGCGGGGGCTTATGGCCACAGCCGCTGGCGCGAGTGGGCCTTCGGCGGGGTAACGCGGGAGCTGTTGCTGCGGTCGCCCGTTCCCTGCCTGTTCAGCCACTAGCGGCAACGCTGCGGCGGAGCGACCATGATGCAAGCCATGGTTCTGCGGACGCCGCGCCACGACCTGGTGATGGAGGACCGTCCCGACCCCGTGCCGGGGCCGGGAGAGGTGCTCGTCAAGGTCGAAGCGTGTGGCGTCTGCCGAACCGATCTTCACGTCGTCGACGGGGAGCTACCCAACCCCAGGCTGCCGATAGTTCCGGGGCACGAGGTCGTCGGGCGTGTGGTTGCGACCGGGCCCGGGGTGTCCGGGCGCGCGATCGGCGACAGAGTGGGCGTCCCCTGGCTCGGCCATGCCTGCGGGCATTGCCACTATTGCGAGACCGGGCAGGAAAATCTCTGCGATTTCCCGCTGTTCACGGGCTACACCCGTGACGGCGGCTATGCCACGCACGTGATCGCCGAGGCGGCCTTCACGTTCGAACTCGATCCGGCGGCGAGCGCCACCTCCATGGCCCCGCTGCTCTGCGCCGGCCTGATCGGATGGCGCGCGCTGAAGGCAGCCGGCGCCGGCCGCGCCATCGGCATTTACGGCTTCGGCGCCGCCGCCCATATCATTGCGCAGGTTTGCCAATGGCAGGGCCGGGAAGTTCACGCCTTCACCCGCGCCGGCGATGCCGAAGGGCAGGCCTTTGCCCGATCGCTGGGGGCCGTATGGGCCGGCAGCTCGGAGGAAAAGCCGCCGGCCGCACTCGATGCCGCCATCATCTTCGCGCCGGTCGGGCCGCTTGTCCCGGCGGCGCTGGCGGCGGTGCGCAAAGGCGGACGGGTCGTCTGCGGCGGCATCCACATGAGCGACATTCCGCAGTTCCCGTACAGCCTGCTGTGGGAAGAGCGGCAGGTGTCGTCCATCGCCAACCTCACGCGCCAGGACGGCACCGAATTCCTGGACGTGGCCGCCAAGGTGGGAATCACAACCGAGACCCATCCCTATCCGCTGGCGGAGGCGAATCAGGCGCTGGCGGATCTGCGCGCCGGGCGTTTCACCGGTGCCGCGGTACTTGTGCCCTAGCGGTCGAGCTTCGGTCCGACGTCGGCCGCCAGGCCGAGGGCGAATACCAGCAGCCAGACCATGAAGGTGCCGATGGTGAGCCGCTCGGCCAGGCCGGCCATCGGCCAGCCGCCGGCAACGGCGCTGGCTGCCCACAGGCCCGACGCGACGATAACCACGAGGCAGGCGAGCGAGATGCGCGCGAAAACGCGCCGCGCCGGGATGCCCCAGAAGGCGAACGTGACAGCCGCAATCGAGGCGATCGACGCGAGCGAGGCGACGGCGGCCAGCAGCACGTGCATGTACGCGGTGGGCGTGGCCGGCGTCCCGGGCGCAGCCACCGGAAAGATCGTGACCATGCCGACGCCGGCGAGCGCCAGGGTGAGGAGCAGGATCGAGGCGGCGCGAATCGCGTTCTGGCGGGCCGCGACCACACTGGAGGGCAAACCGGCGGCGAAGCACGCAAGGAGCAGGTTGTAAGCCACGAACACGTCGTCGAGCTGCCCGGCGAAAGGCTGCCCCGGTGTCGTGAGTTCGCTGATCGTGGAGGCGAGGTGGCTGTAGCCCGGCGTCGCCCAGCCACCGCCGATCACGGCGCCGGCGTAGACCAGCGGCGCCGCGACGCCTGCCGCAATCCCCAGATATGTATCGAGCCGGCGCTGCAAATGGATGACTTCAGGTTGCCTGGCCGGAGGTTGGAGGAGCGACAAACCGGCTTCTTTCAGGGAAGAAATCATGAGGCGGCAATGGAAATCGCTTCAGGGATTCTACGTAGGCAAGAGTTGCGCCGGTTCTGGGCAACGGAGACGCGCTCTCGCCATCGGCTGATTCCGGTGTCATAGAAGCTGCGCCGTCGGTCACGACGGATGCGCCGACGCAGCGGAGAGACAAGCGTGAACCAGCCGCCGGTTCTGGAGGCCGCCAGCAACGGAAAACGCCTGGCCGCGCGGGGGAGCTGGACTGTCGCCAATGCGGCGGCCCTGGAAAGGCTGCTGACGGGCCTGCCGCAGGCCGACGGGTTCGTCGTCGACGCGGCCGATATCGTCCATCTCGACACCTTCGGCGCCTGGACGATCGAGCGGGTGATCCGCAACAGCCGCGCCGCCGGTCACGCGCTGGCCCTGGTCAACGTGCCCGAGCGCTACAACGACCTGCTGGGCGAAGTCGAAGCGGCGTCGGTGGAAGTGCCGGAGGCCGTACGCCGCCGCGGCGTGCTGGCGATGCTGGACGGGATCGGAAGGGCAGTTTTTGCCGGCATCGACGACCTGACCTCAATCGTCGCCATGGCCGGCGCCTTCGCCATCGCCTTCGGACGGGCGATACGCCATCCGCGCAGCTTCCGTCCGACCTCCATCGTCAGCCACCTCGATCGTGTCGGCTGGCAGGCAATCGGCATCATCCTGCTCATCACCTTCCTGATCGGCGCCATCATCGCGCAGCAGGGCATCTTCAACTTCCGCCGCTTCGGCGCGCAGGACTATGTCGTCAATCTCGTCGGCATCCTGGTCTTGCGCGAGATCGGCGTGCTGCTGGTCGCGATCATGGTCGCCGGCCGGTCGGGCAGCTCGTTCACCGCCGAGCTCGGCTCGATGAAAATGCGCGAGGAAGTCGACGCGCTGCGCACGATGGGCATCGACCCGGTCGAGATCCTCGTGCTGCCGCGGGTGATCGCGCTGATCGTCGCGCTGCCGGTGCTCACCTTCATCGGGTCGATGGCGGCGCTCGTCGGCGGCGGGCTGGTCGCGTGGTTCTACGGCGGGATGAGCCCGGAGCTTTATGCCGTCCGGCTGCACGATGCCGTATCGGTCCACGACTACTACATCGGCCTGATAAAGGCGCCGGTGATGGCGGCGGTCATCGGCATCGTCGCGTGCTCGGAAGGCTTCAAGGTCACCGGCAGCACCGAATCGCTCGGCCTGCGAACGACGGCCTCGGTCGTGAAGGCGATCTTCCTCGTCATCGTGCTGGATGGCCTGTTCGCCATCTTTTTCGCCTCGATCGGGTGGTGAGGACGATGCCCGAGGCGGTTCAACCGGTCGTCGCGATCAAGGACCTCGTCGTCGATTTCGGCGCACAGCGCGTGCTCGACGGCGTCTCGCTCGACGTGCAGCCGGGCGAGATCCTGGGGATCGTCGGCGGGTCCGGGGCGGGCAAATCCGTGCTGCTCCGGACGATCATCGGGCTGGTCGGGCGGCAGTCGGGCACGATCGGCATATTCGGCGAGGCGACCGAGGGCCTGAGCGAAGCGGCGTGGCAGGCGATCGAACACCGCTGGGGCGTGCTGTTCCAGGGCGGGGCGCTGTTCTCCTCATTGACGGTGCGCGAAAACGTCGAGTTCCCGATGCGCCAGCTCATGCGGCTTTCCGACCGGCAGATGGCGGACCTCGCCATGATCAAGCTCGAGATGGTCGGGCTGAACGCGGTCGACTCGGCCAAGATGCCCTCCGAACTCTCGGGCGGCATGACCAAGCGCGTCGCCTTGGCGCGGGCGCTGGCGCTCGACCCGGAGATCGTTTTCCTCGACGAGCCGACGTCGGGCCTCGATCCGATCACGGCGGGGGAATTCGACCGGCTGATCCGCACGCTGCAGCAGACGCTGGGGCTGACCGTGTTCATGGTGACCCACGATCTCGAGAGCCTGAGCACGGCGTGCGACCGGATCGCGGCGCTCGCCGACGGCAAGATCGTGGCGGAGGGACCGATGGCGACGATGCTGAAGTCTGAGCATCCCTGGGTGAAGCAGTATTTCGGCGGCCGGCACCGGCCGGGCGGCAACGGCAGTTCCTGACGAGGATCGACGCAATGGAAATCAGAGCCCGCTTTGTCCTGGTCGGCGTCTTCGTGGTGGCGGTGATCGTCGCCGCCTTCGGCTTCGTCTTCTGGCTGAACAACACCGGCGGCATCGGCCCGCGCACCGCCTATCGGGTGGAGTTCTCCAGCGCGGTATCGGGCCTGTGGCCCGGATCGGACGTGCTGTTCAACGGCATCAAGGTGGGCGAGGTGACCGGGCTCGACCTGGTCACCGACGATCCCGGCAAGGTGGTGGCGGAGATCGCCATCGACAGCCGCACGCCGGTGAAAAGCGATACGCACGTCGGGCTTGTCTTCAGTGGGCTCACGGGGACGGCAGCGATCGCGCTGACCGGCGGCACGCCGTCGGCCGCGGCGCCGCAATCGAGCAACGGCGCTCCGCCGGTGCTGGTTGCCGACGCCGAAGCGGTCAAGGACCTGACGCAATCGGCGCGCGACACGCTGAACACCGTCGACAACCTGATCGCCGACAACTCGGCCAACGTTACCGACGCGATCGCCAACATCGACAAGTTCGCGGCGGCGCTGGGTTCGAACTCCGACAAGGTCGGCGATGTGCTGGAAGGGCTCGCCAAGCTGACCGGCGGCGGCAAGCAGGCAAATCAGGTCGCCTACCAGCTCACCCCGCCGGCGGCGCCG
Organism: Bauldia sp.; assembly: GCA_035549395.1. Lineage (GTDB taxonomy): Bacteria > Pseudomonadota > Alphaproteobacteria > Rhizobiales > Kaistiaceae > DASZQY01. Next base: position 3,498 of record DASZQY010000084.1, on the reverse strand, counting down.
GCCGGAGCGACGCCGCCGGACGTCAGCCTCGGCATCGCCGAGCCTACGGCGATCCTGACGCTCGACGCGCAGACGATCATGACGGAGCAGAACGGCGGGCTGGTGTCGGCGACGACGGACGCGAAGTGGGCGGACAACATGCCGCTGCTGGTGCGCGCCGCCCTGCTCACCGGATTCCAGAACGCGAAGTACCTCAAGGTCGGCGCCGATGGCGGCGACTTCGAAGCCGACGACAAGCTCGCCATCGACGTGCAGAAATTCTCGTTTGGCGGAGCGGCGGGGGCGATGACGGCAAATGTCGCGCTCTCGGCGAAGCTGCTCGACAGCGACGGCAAGCTGCTCGATTCGCACCTGTTCTCGGCGGACGCGCCCGTTGCCAGCCCCGGCGACGTGCCGGCGGCGGTCGCAGCCCTGAACCAGGCCTTCGGCGAGGCCGGGAGCGACCTCATCGGCTGGACAATGACGACGCTCGCCGCCGACGCCACACCGGCGCCGGAAGACAAGACAGCGCCCGGCGACACAGGAGGCGACAAGACCGCGCCTGCCGACAGCGCGGCGCCCGCAGACAATCCGCCGCCGGCTGACAATTCGGCCCCAGCCGGTTCGGCCGCGCCCGATGCCGGCGGTTCGGCGGCTCCGGCGCCGGACACCTCGTCCGGCGGCCAGTAGGCGGGGCGCCGGGCGGGGCGCTCGGCCGCACGGCCGAATTGACCGAGATCAAGGGCGCCTGACGGGCTGGCGGCTTCACTGCGTCATCGATTTCTCGATGCGCGGGAGCTGCTCATGCCTTTCGAAACCACCCTCGTTGTGATCGGCGTCGTGGCCGTCTTCACAATCTTTGCCCTGGTCCTGGCCTACGTGAATCACATCGCCAGCGGGCCCAATGCCGAAGCCGCCGACGATGTCGTCGCCGGCCACGCCAGCGCGCATGCCGTGCGGCGTGCCGATACGTTGCCCGATTTGATCCGCCGCAAGGAAGGACACGACGACCTGACGGAAAGTCACTCCACAATCCATTAGCGGAGAGACGAAAATGGCCAATACGCAGCAGGTTCTGTGGTTCGAGGAAGTGGGGCGGGGCGATGTCGCCAAGGTCGGCGGCAAAAATGCGTCGCTGGGCGAGATGGTGCGCACGCTGACGCCGAAAGGCATCAAGGTGCCGCCGGGGTTTGCCACCACGGCCGATGCATACTGGCGCTTCGTCGACGAGAACGTCATCCGCTCGCGCATCAGCGATTTCCTGAAGGCGCTGGAAGGCGGCAGCATGACGCTGGCCGAAGCCGGCCATGCCATCCGCTCGACCTTCCTCAAGGGCGAGTGGCCGGCGGACACGGCGGCGGCGATCGTCAAGTCGTACCGCGAGCTGTGCGCGCGCACCGGCAAGACGGAGCTCGACGTCGCGGTGCGCTCCAGCGCCACCGCCGAGGATCTGCCGGAGGCGAGCTTCGCCGGCCAGCAGGAGACGTTCCTCAACATCCGCGGCGAGAAGGCGCTGCTCGACGCCTGCCGCCGCTGCTACGCCTCGCTGTTCACCGACCGCGCGATCGCCTACCGCCAGACGCGCGGCTTCGACCACATGAAGGTCGCGCTGTCGATCGGCGTCCAGCAGATGGTCCGTTCCGACATGGCGGGATCGGGCGTGATGTTCTCGATCGACACCGAGACCGGTTTCGATCGCGTCGTGCTGATCGACGCGGCCTGGGGCCTTGGCGAGAACGTCGTCCAGGGGGCCGTCGACCCGGACGAGTACGAGGTGTTCAAGCCGCTGCTCGCCGACAGCAAGCTTACGCCGATCATCGAGAAGAAGCTCGGCGCCAAGGCGATCAAGATGATCTACGCGGTCGGCGACAAGCCGACCTACAACGTGCCGACGTCGAAGGCGGAGCGTGCGTCGTTCGTGCTCAGCGATGCCGAGATTCTCGGGCTGGCGCGATGGGCGGTCGCGATCGAACAGCACTACGGACGGCCGATGGACATGGAATGGGCCAAGGACGGGCCGGACGGCGACATCTTCATCGTCCAGGCACGGCCGGAGACCGTGCAGTCGCGGCGCGCGGCGGGCGAAGTGCGCTCGTACAGCATCAAGAGCCACGGGCCGCGGCTGGTGACCGGGCTCAGCGTCGGCGACGCCGTCGTCGCGGGGCAGGTCTGCCTGATCGAGGACGTCAAGGACATCGACCGCTTCGTCGACGGCGCGGTGCTGGTCACCAAGATGACCGACCCGGACTGGGTGCCGGTCATGAAGCGGGCGGCGGCGATCGTCACCGACCACGGCGGGCGCACGTCGCACGCAGCGATTGTCAGCCGCGAGCTCGGCCTGCCGGCAATCGTCGGCACCGGCAACGCAACCGAGGTGCTGCACGATCTCGAGGAAATCACCGTTTCCTGCGCCGAAGGCGACCAGGGCTTCGTCTATCAGGGCAAGGCCGACTACGAGGCCAAGACGCTGGACGTGACGACGCTGCCGAAGACCAGGACCAAGGTGATGCTCAATCTCGGCAACCCCGGCGCCGCCCTGCGCTGGTGGCGGATTCCGTCCGATGGCGTCGGCCTGGCGCGCATGGAGTTCGTGGTCAGCAACTTCATCAAGGTGCATCCGATGGCGCTGGCGCACTTCGACACGCTGAAGGACGAGAAGGCGAAGGACGCCATCCTCGAACTGACCGCCGGCTATGCCGACAAGACGCAGTATTTCGTCGATCGCCTCGCGCTCGGCCTCGGCCGCATCGCGGCTTCGGCCTATCCCAACCCCGTCATCGTGCGCATGAGCGACTTCAAGACCAACGAGTACGCGGGTCTCGTCGGGGGCGCGGAGTTCGAGCCCAAGGAAGAGAACCCGATGATCGGCTTCCGCGGCGCCTCGCGCTACTACTCGCCGCGCTATCGCGAGGGATTCAACCTCGAATGCCAGGCGATGAAGAAGCTGCGCGAGCAGATGGGCTTCACCAACGTCATCATGATGATCCCGTTCTGCCGCTCGGTGCATGAGGCCGACAACGTGCTCGCCGTCATGGAAGCCAACGGCCTGAAGCGCGGCGTCAACGGGTTGCAGGTGTACGTCATGGCCGAGATTCCGTCGAACGTCATCCTGGCCAAGGAATTCGCCAAGCGCTTCGACGGCTTCTCCATCGGCTCCAACGACCTGACGCAGCTGACACTCGGCGTCGACCGCGATTCGGGCGATCTGGCGGCGCAGTTCGACGAGCAGGACGAGGCAGTGAAGTGGATGATCGAGAGCGTGATCACCGCCGCCCACAAGGCCGGCGCCAAGGTCGGGCTCTGCGGCCAGGCGCCGAGCGATCATCCCGAGTTCGCCGACTTCCTGGTCAAGTGCGGGATCGACTCGATGTCGGTCAGCCCCGACAGCTTCGTCGCGGTCAAGACACAAGTCGCCCAGAGCGAGCAGGCCGGGCTCCGCCAGGCCAGCTAGGGGCGAGGCGGCGCGGGCTTCACTTCCTCCGGAGGTTCGCGCCGCCTATCATCGCCGCAAGCGGAGGT
>DASZQY010000083.1:0-7499 GCA_035549395.1 Bauldia sp. | reverse complement strand
CCGCGGCGTCGCTTCTCACCCCTGGCGGGCCTTATAGCGCCGGTTGGTCTTGTTGATGATGTAGACGCGGCCCTTGCGGCGCACGAGCCGGTTGCCGCGGTGGCGATTGCGAAGCGAACGGAGCGAATTGCGAATCTTCATGGCGACAACAGGAGTTGGGGCGGCACGGCTGGCCCGGAAACAAACAGGCGCCGGACACGGCCGACGCCTTCGTTGGGCGCGGAAAATATGAGGCAGACCGCGGCAAGTCAAGGCTTCCCGCCCCTTCCCTAAGCTATTGGCGGACAAGCCTTTCGCGGCCGTAGAGCAGCATCATGGCCACGATGACCACGCCGTAGACGATCTGACGGCCGGCCTCAGGCATCTGCATGACCGACAGGATCGACTGCAGGAGGGTGATCAGGATGACGCCGGCGACGGTTCCGAGGTATGTCCCGCGGCCGCCGAGGATCGAGGTGCCGCCGAGCACCACGGCCGCGATCGAGGGCAGCAGGTAGGCGTCGCCCATCGACTGCGCCGCCTTGGAGGCATAGCCGGCGAGCAAGATGCCGCCGACTGCCGCCAAGCCCCCGGATATGGCGAAAGTCGTCATCACGATCCGCCGGGTGTTGATGCCCGACAGGTAGGCGGCGCGCTCACGATTGCCGATGCCGTAGATCGAGCGGCCGAAGGTCGTGCGGGCCAGCAGGAACACCGCCAGCGCGCCGATGATCGCCCAGACGATGACGGCATTGGGCAGGCCGGGGATGAGGAAGCCGGTGGCAAGGTAGCGCATGGGCGCCGAGGCGGTGTCCTTGGGCGAGAAGCCGCCCGAGTAGACGACCATCAGCCCCTGCGCGACCGCGTTGGTGGCAAGCGTGATGATCATCGACGGGATGCGCAGGTAGGCCACCCCAAGGCCGTTGAGCAGGCCGAGCAGCACCCCGCACAGGATGCCAAACGGAATGCCGAGGATGACGCCGGCCGTGCCGAAGGACGATGCGAACGACGCCATCATCGCGCCGGTGGTCACCACCCATGGCACCGACAGGTCGATCTGGCCGATGAGGATGACCAGCATCATGCCGGTGGCGATAACCCCGAGAAACGACGCGACCTTGAGCTGCTGCAGCAGATATTCGAGCGACAGGAAATTGCGCGAATACAGGCTGCCGAGCAGCAGCAGCACGACGATGCAGGCAAACGCCGTGACCACCGCCGGATCCATGCGCCGGATGAAAGGCGGGAGCCGGCTGGTCCAGCCCGAGCCTTCGTGCGCGGTCTCGCTCATCCGAACCACTCCAGACGGTTGCGCACACGGAACAGTCCGAAGGCGCCGAGACTGACCGCGATCATCAGCACGACGCCCTGGAAGAGCGGTTGCCAGAGCGGGTCGAGGTTGAAGACGAACAGCAGGTCGCCGATCGTGCGAAAGGCGAGCGCGCCGAAGATGGCGCCGATGGCGCTGCCGCGGCCGCCGAACAATGACACGCCGCCGAGCACGACCGCCGCGATCGAAAACAGGGTATACGTATTGCCGGAAGCAAGCGCCGCCTCCCCCGTGTAGGTGAAGAAGGTGAGGAACAGGCCGCCGATCGAGGCGAGCAGCCCGGCCAGCGTATAGGCAACGAATTTCGCCCGCCGCACCGGCACGCCGGACATATAAGCCGCGACCTCGGAGGAGCCGACGGCGTAGGCGGCGCGGCCGGTGACCGAGCGGCTGAACGGCACCCACACGACCAACACGACGAGCGCCAGCACGATGAGGCTTGCCGGAAAGACGTCAAAGACCTTGCCGGTGAGGAGATCGGCAAGGTCGCCGTTAACGCTGCCGCCGGGGAACGGGCGCAACAGGAGCGCGACGCCGTAGTAGATGGCGCCGGTCGCAATGGTGGTGACGATCGGCTGCAGCCGCCCGAAGATGACGATGGCGCCGTTGATGGCGCCGCAAAGCGCGCCGGCGGCGAGGACGCCGACCACGCCGAGCGCCGTCGACAGGGGATCGCCGACCACGATCCATGACGCCAGGCAATTGGTCAGCGTGAAGGTCATGCCGACCGAAAGGTCGATGCCGGCGGTGATCACCACCAGGGCCTGCGCCATGGCCACGAAAGCGAGCAGCACCCCCTTGTTGGCCGCCGTCTGCCCGACATTGCTCAGCGTCGCGACGGTGAACCCATTGTTGGCAATGGCCGGGTGATTGACGATGTAGACCGCAAACATCACCACGAAGATGGCGACGGCAAGCAGCGTGCCGCGTTGCTCGGCGAACCAGAACCGCCAGTCTCTCACGACACGCCCGCCGCCATCGGCACGGCCTCCCCGGTCTGGATGTTGAGGGCGCTGGCGATGAGGGCGCGCTCGGTGATCTCGGCACCCACCAGCTCCCGCCTGACCGCCCCGTCGTAGAGGACGAGCACGCGGTCACAACAGCCGATGAGTTCGTCGTAGTCGGTGGAGTAGAACAGGATGGCGGCGCCGGCGTCAGCCAACTTGCGCAGCAACTGGTAGATCTCCTGCTTGGTGCCGACGTCGATGCCGCGCGTCGGGTCGTTGAGCAGGATGATGCGCGGCTGGTTCATCAGCCACTTGGCGATGACCACCTTCTGCTGATTGCCGCCGGAAAGCGCGCCGACCGGAATCGCGGTGCCGGCGGTCCGGATGGCGAGCAGCTTGATCATCTCGTCGATCCGCCGCGATTCCTCGGCCGTGTCGATGATGGTGCCGTGCGACACGCGATCGAGGGCAGCGAAGGAGAGATTGTCGCGCACGGTCATCGGCAGCATCAACCCCTCGGTCTTGCGATCCTCCGGGATGAGGGCCATGCCGATGGCCGCGCTCTTGGCCGCAGACGGGCTGTTGATCGACACGCGCCGGCCGTCCACCAGCAAGTCGCCCGAGCAGCCGCGCAGCACGCCGAACAGCGCCAGCAGCAACTCGCGCTGCCCCTGCCCGTCGAGGCCGCCAAGGCCGACGACCTCGCCCGCCCGAACCAGCAGCGAGATGTCCTTGAGGCGGTCGGTCCATGACAGCCGCCTCGCCTCGAGGATCGGCGTCTTGTCTTTCGCGACCGTCGCCAGCTTCGGCGGAAAGACGTGGCTGTACTCACGGCCGATCATCAGCTCGACAACCTCGTTGTCGCTTTTGGTGCCGGCTGTGTAGGTGGCGACGTTCTTGCCGTTGCGGAAAACGGTGCACTCATCCGCCAGCTCGGCGATCTCGTGCATGCGGTGCGAGATGTAGAGCAGCGCCAGACCTTCGGCGCGCTGGCGCTTCAGCACCTGGAAGACGCGCGTGACGTCGGCGGCGGTGAGCGCCGAAGTCGCCTCGTCGAGAATGAGGATGCGCGGCTTGCGGGCGAGCGCCTTGGCGATCTCGACCATCTGGCGGCGCGACAGCGGCAGGTCCTTGACCAGGGCCTGGGGATGGATGTCGTCCGCGCCGGCGCGCTTCAGCGCCTCTTCCGCGATGGCGCGCTGCGCACGGCGGTCGATCAGCCCGAAGCGCTTCGGCGGATCGCTGATGACGATATTGTCGGCGACGCTGAGCTCGGGAATGAGCGACAATTCCTGGAAGATGCAGACGAGGCCAGCCTGATTGGCGGCGGCCGGCGAGGCGAAGGACACCTCCCTGCCTTCCAGCGTCATGCGGCCGCCGTCGGCCGCAACGACCCCCGCCATGATCTTGATCAGCGTCGACTTGCCGGCACCGTTCTCGCCAAGAATGGCGTGGATGCGGCCGGCGGTCACGGTGAGATCGGCGTTGTCGAGCGCGCGTACCCCGCCGTAGCGCTTCGAGACCCCCTCCATGCGGAAAAGGGGAATCGCTTCGTCCATCCCGAGTCCTCCCGCGACGAAGACTAGCAGAGAAAACGGCGCCGCGGGGGTCCCGCCCCGCGGCGCCGCGTGAGTGACGTGGGCCTACTGATTTTCCTTCGTCTGGCCCATGATTTCCTGCGCCGTGAAGTTGATGCCGCAGGTCGGGAAGGAGTTGCCGACGAAGAAGTTGTCGGACTGATCCGGGAAATAGTCCTGGCCGGCCTTGAAATCCGGATCCGAGACGATCGCCAGCGGCAGCTTCACCGACTGCGGGATGACCTGGCCCTCAAGCGCTGCGATCGCAGTCTTGATGGCGACGGCCACCTGGGCCGGGCCGGTGCCCGCCGAGGTGCACTTCAGGCCATCGGCCGAGTGGGCTGCGCAGAACTTGCGGAAGCCGTTCTCGGTCTCGCCGCCGAACGGCACGAAAGGCTGCTTGGCATCGATCATGGCCTGGACCACACCGGTGTCGCCACCCTGTGCCGTGTAACCGTCAAACGGACCGTTGGTCGCGATGGCATCGGCGGTCACCTTCTGGGCGACGCCGTCGTCCCACTTGCCGACGACTTCGGTCACGTTCCACGTCTTGCCCGACGCATCGAGCTGCTTGTGGATGCCATTGTGGCGGTCGGTGTCGACCGAGGTGCCGGCGACGCCGCGCACTTCGAGCACCTTGCCGCCGTTCGGCACGTGATCGACCAGCCACTTGCCCCACAGCTCGCCAAGGCCCTCCTGGTCGACGTTGACGTTGATGTTGTCGGTCGAGTCCAGGATGTTGTCGAAGGCGACGAGGATGACGCCGGCATCCTTGGCGCGCTTGATGACCGGGCCGAAAGCGGTCGGGTTCTGCGCATCGGTGACGATGGCGTCGTAGCCGGCGTCGATGAAGTTGTTGATCGCCGAGATCTGGGCCGGCACGTCTTCGCCGGTGGAGACCACCTTGAACTCTTTCAGCTTGGCAGCAACGTCAGGCTGCGCGGCGTACGCCTTGGCCGTCTGGATCATCTGGATGCGCCAGGTGTTGGCGATGTAGCCGTTGGCGAGCGCGATCCGGAACGGTCCCTTTTTGGCCGGATACTGGACGAACTTGGTGTCAGCCGCCCACGGCGCGAAGCACTGCGGGTCGGACGACGGGCCGGACACGACCTGCGGGCCTGCGGCATGCGCGACGGCTGTGAAGGTCATGGCAGCGCCGAAGACGGCGCCAATGCCGAGGCACTGGCGCAGCAAGGCTGTAGACTTCATTGAACTTCCTCCCTAGCGATCCGAGTTTACTTTGGTCGCAACGTGCATCCTGCTCTATATTTCTGCTTTTTACTTCCACTTCTAGCGTATAGACAGAAATACTATCAGAACAGTCTTCCCAGATGCACGTCATTCAGCTATAGGTGCTTATGAAAGCGCTGTCAACGAAATATGAAAGCGCTTACACCATTCGACGAACGGGCAGACGCGGCAAGCGACCTGCCGGGCGTGAACGGGGTGACCGAAGCAGGATGTCGCAGCTCGAATTGCCGATATCGCCCAAAATCGCCGCGATGCTATTTCTGCCCAAGGTTGGCTCGGCGGGGCGCGGGGATGGCTGAAGGCGACGGAAGCGGCAGGCGCCGCCGCAAAACGCTGAGCGACGTCGCTGCCCGCGCCGGAGTTAGCGCCGTCACCGTGTCACGGGCGCTGCATCGGCCCGAAATGGTCTCCGAGGATCTGCGCGAACGTGTCCAGCGCGCCGTCGACGAACTCGCCTATATCCCGAACCAGCTCGCCAGCGCACTGGCTTCCGCCCGTACCGGGCGCATCGGCGTGATCGTCCCTTCGCTTACCAACGGCGTTTTCGGCGACTATCTGCGCGCCCTGCACGATGCCTTCCTCCCGGAAGGCTTCCAGGTGCTGGTGCTGAACTCGGGATACGTCGCCGGCAAGGAGGAGCGCGCCATCGCCACGATGCTGGGCCAGCACCCCGAGGCGATGATCGTGACCGGCATCGATCAAACCAGGCAGGCGCGGCGCATGCTTGCCGGCGCCGCGATCCCGGTGATTCAGACGATGGAGGTCACCGACGACCCGATCGACATCGTGATCGGACTGTCGCAGGAAGACGCCGGCCATGCCGCCACGCGCCACCTGATCCAGCTTGGCCACCGCCATATTGGCCAGATGGCCGTGCCGCTCGACTCGCGCGCCCGCCAGCGCGTCAAGGGCTACCAGCGCGCGATGGCCGATGCCGGCCTTGAGCCGTTCCACGTCTCCATGGACGCACCCTCGACTTTTGCCTACGGGGCCGAGCTGATCGAGACGATGCTCGCCCGCTGGCCGAAGATGACGGCCCTGTTTGCCGGCAACGACAACCTGGCGCTCGGTGCGATGTTCGCGGTCCAGCGCCGCGGCATGACGGTGCCCGACGACCTGTCGATCATCGGCTTCAACGACCTCGACTTCGCGGCGACCTCCTTTCCCGCGCTGAGCACCGTGGCAACGCCGCGCTATCAGATCGGCGAGCGCGCCGCCGCGATCGTGCTGGAGATCATCCGCGGCTCCGGTGCGCGGCCGCGCGAGCGCACCATCGACCTCGGATTCCGCTTGTTGCGGCGCGAAAGCACCGCCGCGCCGCGCACCATAGGCTGAGGCTTCGCCCTCCCCCCGCTTGCCGTAATTGTGGCGGCGGGGCAGATTTGCCGCCACGAAGCCGGCGCCATGGCGCGGAACGCCACAGCTTCCGTCGGTGGCCGGCGAGAGGGAGACGATGGCTATGCTGAGAGCGCTGAAGACAGCGACCGTGACTACGGTCGCGCTTTCTTTCGTTTGGTCATACGCGGCCAACGCCGCGGAGATGATGACCAAGGTCGGCCCCGGCGAAGGCGAGGTCGATATCGTTGCGTGGGCCGGCTACATCGAAAACGGCTCCAACGACAAGAACTACGACTGGGTCACCGACTTCGAGAAGCAGACCGGCTGCAAGGTCAACGTCAAGATCGCCGGCACCTCGGACGAGATGGTGACGCTGATGAACGGCGGCGGCTTCGATCTCGTCACTGCCTCGGGCGACGCCAGCCTGCGGCTTGTCGCCGGCAAGACGGTGCAGCCGGTGAACGTCGATCTCATCCCGAACTGGGCCGGCGTCGACGACCGGCTGAAGAACGGCGCCTGGCACACGGTCGACGGCGTGCACTACGGCACGCCCTACCAGTGGGGCCCGAACGTGCTCATGTACAACACCGACGCCTTCAAGGGGCAGGCGCCCGATTCGTGGAGCGTCGTGTTCCACGAAACGACGCTGCCCGACGGCAAGTCCAACAAGGGCCGCGTACAGGCCTACGCCGGCGCCATCTACATCGCCGACGCCGCGCTCTACCTGAAGACCGCCAAGCCCGAGCTTGGCATCAAGGACCCCTACGAGCTGAACGAGGACCAGTACAAGGCGGTGCTCGACCTCTTGCGCGAGCAGCATCCGCTGGTCCAGCGCTACTGGCATGACGCCACGGTGCAGACCGACGACTTCACCAACGAAGGCGTCGTCGCTTCCGGCTCATGGCCGTACCAGGTCAACCTGCTGCAGGGAAACAAGCAGCCGGTCGCCTCGGTGATCCCGAAGGAGGGCGCCACCGGCTGGGCCGACACGACCATGATGCACGTCGACGCGCCGCATCCGAACTGCGCTTATCTGTGGATGAACCATTCGCTCGAGCCCAAGGTGCAGGGCGACGT
>DASZQY010000082.1:0-2038 GCA_035549395.1 Bauldia sp. | reverse complement strand
TTTTGGGCTATCTCAGCGGCCGTTCCCGCCAGCCTTTTGAGATTCCATGCCCGCCTTCAAGGACGACTTCGCCAACCGCCAGGGTAACTCCAACGCCGCCAAGCAGGCGCTGCTCGACAAATTCAAGAAGCAGCCCAAGGCAGACGACCCGGCCGTGCAGAGGCGCATTGCCGAGCAGATCGCCGCGGCCAAGGCGCGCGAGGACCGTATCGCCCAGCGCAAGGCGGAAAAGGAAGCGGCGCGGCTGGCCCACGAGGCGGAGCTGAAGCGGCAAGAGGAAGAGCGCGTCGCCGCCGAGAAGGAAGCCCGCCGCATCGAGGGCGAAAAGGCCCTGGCGCTGCTCGCTGAACAGAAGGCCGCGCGCGACGCCCGTTACGCCGCCCGCAAGGAGCGGCAGAAGCGCGGCAAGTAGGGGGGGCCTACCCCGCGATCCGCCCGGCCAGCGCCCGCAGGATATCCCCCACCCCGCGACGGGTGACATCCAGGCTTCGCGATGTGTCGACTATGAAGTGCGCCCGCGCACGCTTGTCCGCGTCGCTCATCTGACGCGCGATCAGCGCGGCGGCGCGCTCCTCCTTCATGCCGCCAGCCTCTCTCGCGCGGTGCGCAATGCGCCCCCGCTGGATTTCGGGCGAGCAGCTCACCACGACGACAGCGTCTACACGCCGTTCAGCGCCGGTCTCGAACAAGAGCGGGATGTCGAGGACCGCGAGCCGCCGGCCGCTGGCCGCGGCCTTCGCCCGGAATTCGTCTTCAGCGTTGCGGACCAGCGGGTGCACAATGGTCTCGAGCCTGGCCAGCGCAGCCGGGTCGTCTGCTACCCGCGCGCCGAGCGCGGCACGATCGACGATGCCGTCCTTCACGATGCCCGGAAATGCCGTCGCGATCGGCCCGGCGGCGGCGCCGGAATAAAGCCGGTGCACAGCGGCGTCGGCGCCATAGGTCGCGGCACCGGCTTCGGCAAACATCGCCGTCACGGTCGACTTCCCCATAGCGAGCGAGCCGGTGACGGCGAGGACAAGCATCAGCCCTCGTCGATTGATTTCTGGACGGCGCGGCGAAGCTCAGCCGTCACCACGGGTCGCCTGCCGAACCAGTGATCGAAGCCCGGTACCGCCTGGTGCAGCAGCATGCCGAGGCCCTCGGCGGTGCGCAAATTTCGCCAGCGCGCGGCCTTGAGCAACTCGGTCTCACGCGGCACGTAGACGATGTCGTTGACGACCGCGTCGGTGGGCAGCGGGGCGAGATCAATCTTCAAAAGCGGCTGGCCCGCCATGCCGAGCGTCGTCGTGTTGACGAGAAGGCGCGCGCCGATGAGGAGGCTCGGCACATCCACCCAGCGCGCCGGCTTCACCTGAGCGCCGAAGCGCGTGGCGAGCGCCTTGGGACGGGCCGGGTCGCGGTTCACGACATGCACCGGCCCCAGACCGCGCGACAGCAGCCCCCAGACGATGGCCCGCGCCGCGCCGCCAGCGCCCAGCACCACGGCCGCGCCCTTCTTTTCGTCCCAGCCCGGCGCTTCCTCGTCGAGGTTGGCGAGGAACCCAGCGACGTCGGTGTTGGCGCCGACGAGCGTGCCGCTCTCCAGCCAGAGCGTATTCAGCGCGCCGGTCGCCTCGGCAGCGGCGTCGCGCTTCGCCACCGCTGCAAACGCGGCTTCCTTGTGCGGCACGGTGACATTGCCGCCGACAAAGCCCGAGTCGGCGAAACCGGCAAAGAAAGCCGCCACCTTCTCCGGCTCGACGGGATGGAGCACGTAATCTCCATCGATGCCGTATTCGCGCAGCCAGAATTTGTGGATGACTGGCGAGCGCGAGTGCTTCACCGGCCAGCCGATCACGCAGGCGACGGGTTTCACCATGCGATCGCCCCGGTTTGGCGCAGATACGCGAGCAACGGCAGCAGCGGCAGGCCGAGGATGACGAAGAAATCGCCCTCGATCTTGTCGAAGAGACGAACCCCCGGCCCTTCGAGCTGATAGGCCCCGACGCTGCCCATGACCTTGTCCCCCACCGCCGCGAGATACCCGTCGATCGCG
>DASZQY010000081.1:0-24642 GCA_035549395.1 Bauldia sp. | reverse complement strand
GGCGACTTCCTTGATCGAGGCGGTGAGGAAGCCGATCTCGCCTGGCCCGAGCGCATCGACCGGCGTCAGCTTGGGCGTGAACACACCGACGCGCTCGACATCGTAGGCGGCGCCGGTGCCCATCATGCGGATTCGGTCGCCTTTTTTCAGGCGGCCATCGACGACGCGCACGAGCACGACCACGCCCAGGTACGCATCGTACCAGGAATCGACGAGCAGCGCCTTCAGCGTGGCTTCGGGATCGCCTTTCGGCGGCGGCAGGCGATGAACGATCGCCTCCAGCACATCCTCAATGCCGAGGCCGGTCTTGGCCGAGATGAGGAGGGCGTCGGAAGCGTCCAGCCCGATCACGTCCTCGATCTGCTGCTTCACCTTGTCGGGCTCGGCGGCAGGCAGATCGACCTTGTTCAGGATCGGCACGATCTCGTGGTTGTTGTCGATCGCCTGGTAGACGTTGGCCAGCGTCTGCGCCTCGACACCCTGGGAAGCGTCGACGACGAGCAGCGAACCCTCGCAGGCAGCGAGCGAACGCGACACCTCGTAGGCAAAATCGACGTGGCCGGGCGTGTCGATCAGGTTCAGGACGTAGTCCTGCCCGTCGCGCGCGCGGTACTTCAGGCGCACGGTCTGCGCCTTGATCGTGATGCCGCGCTCGCGCTCGATGTCCATTGAATCGAGCACCTGCTCCTTCATCTCGCGGGCCTGGAGCCCGCCGGTCATCTGGATCAGGCGGTCGGCCAGCGTCGACTTGCCGTGATCGATGTGGGCGATGATCGAGAAATTGCGGATGTGGGGCTGCGGGCCAGTCGTCATGGTGGCGGGCTCTTAGCAGACCAGCCCGGCAGCGGGAAGCTTTGGCTGATGCGCTTTTGGCGCGGTCGCCGGTCTTAGCCGCGGCGGGCTTTTTCGATAGCCGCGACGTCGATCTTCCTCATCGTCATCATGGCATCGAAGGCGCGCTTGGCCTCCGCGCCCCCGGCAGCCATTGCCTCGGTCAGGACGCGCGGCGTTATCTGCCAGGAAACACCCCACTTGTCCCGGCACCAGCCGCACATGCTTTCCTCACCGCCGTTGCCGACGATGGCGTTCCAGTAGCGGTCGGTCTCCTCCTGATCATCGGTGGCGATCTGGAAGGAGAAAGCTTCGCTCTGTTTGAACGTCGGTCCGCCATTCAGACCGATGCAGGGGACACCTGCGACCGTGAAATCCACCGTCAGCACGTCGCCGCCCTTGCCGGAAGGGAAATCGGAGGGAGCGCGGTGGACGGCGTTCACGACGCTGTCTGGAAATACGCTGGCGTAAAAGCGCGCCGCAGCCTCCGCGTCTCGCTCATACCACAGGCAGATCGTGTTCTTGGCGATGGTCATAGCTCAGGCCTTCGTTCTCGCGGGAGCCCCCCGATGCTATTCCGCCGCTTCGCTCTCGCTCTCCGCCTCGACCGCCTTCAGCTCCGAGAGCCGCGGCATGGCCATGATGTTATAGCCACTGTCGACGTAATGGATTTCGCCGGTCACGGCTGAACCCATGTCGGAGAGAAGATAGACCGCGGTATTGCCGATCTCCTCGATGGTTACCGTGCGCTTCAGAGGCGCGTTGCGCTTCTGATAATTGAACATCAACCGTGCGTCCGAGACGCCGGAGCCGGCAAGGGTCCGCACCGGCCCGGCGGAAATCGCGTTGACGCGAATGTTGTCGGCGCCGAAGTCGGCGGCGAGATAGCGCACGGACGCCTCCAGCGCCGCCTTGGCGACACCCATGACATTGTAATTGGGCATAACTCTGACCGAACCGCCGTAAGTCAGCGTCACCAGCGCACCGCCGTTCTTCATCAGCGGCGCGGCGGCCTTTGCCACTTCCGTGAACGAGAAGCACGAGATCAGCATGGTGTGGGTGAAGTTGTCCCGCGTGGTCTCGGCGTAGCGGCCCTTCAGCTCGTTCTTGTCGGAAAAAGCGATGGCGTGGACCACGAAGTCGATCGTCGGCCAGCGTTGCGCCAGGACGCGGAACGCCGCGTTCAATGCCAGCGGACTGGCATCGTCGGGACGCAGGCCGACGTCGCACGGCAACACGAAATCGGATCCGAGCGACTTCGCCAGCGGCACGACGCGTTTCGCAAGCTGCTCCGTCTGGTAGGTGAAGGCGAGTTCGGCGCCGGCCTGCGACAGACGCTTGGCGATGCCCCAGGCAATCGAATGGTCGTTCGCCACCCCCATGACGAGACCGCGCTTGCCGGCCATGATCCCCGTACTCATTGGTACGCTTCCCCCGTTACACTCTGCCCGGCCCCTTATCCATTGTAGCGCTGAAGCACCAGCGAGGCATTGGTGCCGCCGAAGCCAAACGAGTTGGACAGCACGGTGTTCACCTCGGCGTTGTCGATGCGTTTCCTGACGATCGGCATGTCGACGAAGGCCGGATCGAGCTCGTCGATATTGGCGCTCTCGCAAATGAAGCCATTATTCATCATGAGCAGCGAGTAGATCGCTTCCTGCACGCCGGTGGCGCCGAGGGAATGCCCGGTGAGCGACTTGGTGGAGGAAATCGGCGGCGCCTTGTCGCCCGAGCCGAAGACCCGGCGGATGGCATCGATCTCGGGACCGTCGCCGGCCGGCGTCGACGTGGCATGCGGGTTGATGTAGTCGATCTTGTCGTGAACGTCGGCGAGGGCGAGCTTCATGCAGCGCTCGGCCCCCTCACCCGAAGGCAGCACCATATCGTGGCCGTCGGAGGTGGCGCCATAGCCCACTACCTCACCATAGATGCGCGCGCCGCGGGCCTTGGCGTGTTCGAGCTCCTCCAGCACAACCACGCCGGCGCCACCGGCAATGACGAAGCCGTCGCGGTTCACGTCGTAGGCGCGCGAGGCCTTCTCGGGAGCATCATTGTAGTGCGAGGACATGGCGCCCATGGCGTCGAACAGCACCGAGAGCGTCCAGTCGAGCTCCTCGCAGCCGCCGGCGAACATCACGTCCTGCTTGCCGAACTGGATCAGTTCGGCTGCGTTGCCGATGCAATGACTGGAGGTCGAGCAGGCCGACGAGATCGAATAGCTCAGGCCCTTGATCTTGAACCAGGTGGAAAGCGTAGCGGATGCGGTCGATGACATCGCCTTCGGCACTGCGAACGGTCCTACCCGCTTCGGCCCCTTCTCGCGGGTGACATCGGCAGCCTCGACGATCGTGCGGGTTGACGGTCCGCCCGAGCCCATGATCAGGCCGGTGCGGACATTGGAGATCTCGTTGGCCTCGAGGCCGGAATCCTGGATCGCCTGGTCCATGGCGACGTGATTCCAGGCCGTACCGCCGCCATGGAAACGCATCGCGCGGCGATCGACCATGGTCGACGGATCAAGCTGCGGCGCGCCCTGCACGCGACAGCGGAAGCCGAGCCTGGCATAGTCCTCGGCAAAGCTGATGCCCGACCTGGCCTCGCGAAGACTGGCGACGACCTCCTGCGTGGAGTTGCCGATCGAGGACACGATGCCCATGCCGGTAACGACGACGCGTCTCATACCTTGCGCATCTCCATTCGAAGCGAGGCAAATACCTCAGCCGATTGCCGGCAGAGCGGCGCCTTGAAACAGACCAACCTTCAGGTCCTTGGCCTGATAGATGGTGTTTCCGTCCACTTTCAGCCAGCCGTCGCCGATGCCCAGCACCAGCTTGGAACGCAGCACGCGTTTCAGATCGACGCCATACTCAATGAGCTTGGCGGTCGGCAGCACCATGCCCGAAAATTTGAGCTCGCCAACCTGCAGGGCGCGTCCCCTGCCCGGATTGCCGAGCCAGCCCAGGAAGAAGCCCAGCATCTGCCAAAGCGCGTCGAGCCCGAGACAGCCCGGCATGACCGGATCGCCCTTGAAGTGGCAGGCAAAGAACCAGAGGTCGGGCTTGACGTCGAGTTCGGCGCGTACATGTCCCTTGCCGTGCTCGCCGCCCCGTTCGCCGATCGAGGTGATGCGGTCGAACATGAGCATTGGGGGCAGAGGAAGCTGTGCGTTGCCGGGGCCGAACAATTCGCCGCGGCCGCAGGCAATCAGCGCTTCATAATCGTAAGCCGACGGGCGTGCATCGGTCGTTTCGGACATCGCGACTGTCGTTTGTCCCCTCATCGGTCTCCGCCGCTGGAAGAGGGCTCGCCTCTGTTCCGGAGGCCCAAGGCCTCCGGGGTAGTCGCCCTCCTTAACACAGCAGCGCCGGCCCTGCCACAAGGGATGACCTGGGCAAGCGGCCTGGTGCCACGGTTTCTCCCCAATTTAAGAACTGCTCTGATCTACAAGGCTTTGCTTGCATTTGCGCGCCTGCGACGGCAAATCAATTATACGCTTCTTGTTGTGCGGCTTAAGGGTTCCTCTATATGGCCGGACGACAAGCCAGTCGCCCATGGAAACCCCGGCGCCTTGAACGCCGGCCGTTGGATAGAGACGACAAATGAACGACGCATTGCAGAATGTTACGCACCGGGCTCCGAGCCGCCCCGAAATACGCACGATGCTCCGCAAGTCCGGCCTGCGCCCGACCCGCCAGCGTATGGCGCTGGCAGAGCTTCTGTTCGCCCGCGGCAACCGGCACATTTCGGCAGAAAGCCTGCACGAGGAAGCCGCGGTGGCACGCGTGCCGGTTTCGCTGGCGACGATCTACAACGCCCTCCATCAGTTCACCGATGCCGGTCTGCTGCGCGAGGTCGCTGTCGACGGCTCGAAGACGTACTTCGACACCAACACCGGCGAGCATCATCACTTCTTCGTCGAGGACGACAACGAGGTCATCGACATCCCGGGCGAGGTAGAAATGGGCGCCACTCCGCAACCGCCGGAGGGCTACGAGATCACCCGCGTCGACGTCGTGGTCCGGTTGCGTCGCATCCGTCCGGCTCGCGCCTAGAGGCGCACGACCGGCGCGTCGCGAAGCAGGCTGCGGTAAGCCTTCCCTTCCGCTGGCGCGGCATCTTTCTCCCAGTCGGCGATCACGCCCATGATGATGTGCGTGCCGGTCAGCCCTTTCGAAGCCAGGAAGCGGCGCGCGTCATCGGCGGTCAGAAACACGGAGCCGCCAGGATAGGTTGTCCCATCCGGATTGGCGCCGCGACCGCGCTTCGTCACGGGTCCCGCGGCAAACGCCCGTTCGTATTTCAGACGGCGGCCGACCGTGTAGATCATGCCGCGACACTAGCAGACCGCCGCAGGCCGATCTCTAGTCTACGACCTCGTTGGGATAGACGCCCCAGAGCTTGTTCTGCTCGATCCAGCCCGAGAAGCCGGTGCCGGAAAGATCGCACCAGCCGCCGCGGCAACTGTCTACCGAGGCCTGCACACCCGGCTGCAGATAGGCGGTGATGGAGGCGGCGCTATCGGCGTTAGCGTGGATGGGCAGCGGGTCACTGCTCGCCCAAGGTTCGACGACCGCTGTCCGTTTTGGCGTCAATAGCGTGTGGAAGATCCATCCGGTGGCGCCCGAGGAATCGCGGATGCGCCGCCAGGAGTCGTATTCCTGTATGATTTCGACCGGCAGCGACGGTCGCACGAACACCCACGCAACGTTGTAGCCCTCGCCGGGACCCACGCGCACGTTGACTTTGCCGGTCGCCTTGAGGCTCACGAAACGCGGCAGCGGCAGGCCGCTCTTGCCGATAGTTTCTCCGGGCTGGACCTGTGGCTCGTCGGAAGCCGAGGCTGCTGCGCGCTCGCCGCGCATGACCAGCGCGCCCCCCGCTGCCAGCACGCCGAACAGAACGGCACCCGCCAGAGACTTGCCGAGCCAACCCAGGCCGGCACCTGCGCCATCGCGCATTACGCCCGCTCCCCGATACTCACAAACGCCATCGCACCCGAAGCGGCGACTATCGACTGGCGAGGGTTAAGGCTTGCTCAACGAGCGAGGCGCGCGGCCGTGCCATTCAGGGAATTGGCCGGATCCCAGCGGTACGTCACCGTCTCGAAGCGCGTGTCGCGCGCATCGAAAAGAATAAGACGCCCGACGAGGCTTTCGCCGTAGCCTACGATCTCTTTCAGTATTTCATTGGCTTGCAGGGCACCGACGACACCAACAAGTGCGCCGAGAATGCCAGCTTCGGCGCAGGTCGGCAGTAGGCCAGCGGGTGGCGCCTCGGGAAACAGGCAGCGATACGTCGGATTGGGACTGCCATCAGCGGCCCGCGCATATGATTTCACGGTGGTGAGGGAGCCGTCGAATTGCCCTACGGCGGCGGTGACCAGCGGCTTCGCTGCGAAGTGGCATGCGTCGGAAACGGCGTAGCGTGTGGCGAAGCTGTCAGAGCAGTCAGCGACGAGATCGTACCGCTCTGCGAAGGAAACGGCATTGCGCTCGTCCAGACGCTCGGCATGGGCCTCGACCTCGACGTGCGGATTGAGTCGCGCCACCGCGACGGCAGCACTCGCGACCTTGGCCGTTCCCACCGCCGCGGTTTCGTGCACTACCTGGCGCTGGAGATTGGACAGCGACACGCTGTCGTCGTCGACGATGCCCAGCGTTCCGACGCCGGCGGCCGCCAGATACTGGATGACCGGCGAACCCAGCCCGCCGGCACCTACCACCAGAACGCGCGCTGCCTTGAGTTTCTGTTGGCCCGGCCCGCCGACCCCGGCGAGCACGATATGCCGTGCGTAGCGCTCAATCTCGACCGGGGTGAGTTCCATGGACCCGGAACCTAACCCGCTGCCGCGCGGTTGACGAGGCGTTGGCGCTGCTCTTGCATCGGCAGACTAAGGGGCGGCGGGGCTGGCTTTCCGGGACATATATGAAAATACGCATCGGCTTCGACATCGCCTACGAATGCAGCCAGCCGACACCCATATTGCTCAGCCTTCGCGTCCACCCTTCCCGCACCGCCGATCTCGACGCCCCCGACATCCTTCGTTCCGACCCGCCGCTCGCCATCCGTGAATACAGCGACAGCTTCGGCAATATCTGCTCGCGCGCCCTCATGCCGGCCGGTCGCACCCGCTTCTTCACCGACACGATCATCAACGATAGCGGTCAGCCTGATCCGGTCGTTCCCGACGCGCCGCAACTGGAAATTCCGGAGTTGCCGCATGAGGTCCTCGTCTTCCTCCTCGGCAGCCGCTACTGCGAAACCGACAAGCTCAGCGACACAGCATGGCGGCTGTTCGGCGGCACGCCGCCGGGCTGGCCGCGCGTGCAGGCGATCTGCGATTACGTCCACCAGCACGTGAAGTTCGGCTACGAACTGGCGCGGCCGACCAAGACTGCCTCGGACGTGCACATCGAGCGCGGCGGCGTATGCCGCGATTTCGCGCACCTGGCGGTCACCTTCTGCCGCTGCATGAACATTCCGGCGCGCTATGTCACCGGCTACCTTGGCGATATCGGCGTGCCGCCCGATCCGGCGCCGATGGATTTCTCGGCATGGTTCGAGGCTTATCTCGGCGGTCGCTGGTATGCCTTCGATGCCCGTCACAACGAGCCGCGCATCGGTCGCGTGCTGATCGCGACGGGCCGCGACGCGTCCGACGTCGCCATCTCGAACTCGTTCGGCATGACGACGCTGGCGGGCTTCAAGGTGTGGACCGACGAGGTGAAGTAGGGCCGGCTACTTCTTCCTGCGCGCGGCGGCCTTCTTTGGCTTCGGGCGCCGCCCTGGCTGAACGGTGCGGCGCACCGACAACGCCTCGAAGTATTTCTTCATCGGCTCGAAATAGTAGTCCATCCAGCCTTCCTTGTAGCCGCTGTCGGCCTGGCTCTCGGGAATGGAGGAATGAAGGAGCGTCAGCCTGGTGCCATCCTTGACCGGCTTCAGGTTCAGACTGATGCGCGAGTCCTTGTCGTCGTCGGCGAAGTCCGTCGACCGCCACGACTGCACGATCTTTTTTCCGGGCACGAGCTCGAGGTTGACGCCATAGCAGTAGTCATCTGACGCCGACCACTTGCCGCCGACTTTCTTGGAGGCCTTTGCCTTCGTGCCGGTCATGGCGCCGTGTGCCTTGGAATTCAGCCAGGCATCATAGACCGCCATGGGCGTCGCCGGGACGACGCCGGATACCGTGAACTTGAAACTCATGCGCCCTCTCCCATTCCCAACTAAGACCGGTCTGGCGTCTAGTGCCAAACGCCAACGATGGCGCCCATGATCACCAGCGAAATGAGAAGGTAGCCGCCATTGATGACGATCAGCTGCTGGGGCTTGCGCTCATAGAAGATCTGATTGGCGAGCACCGTCGCCACAAAGCCAAGCCACGCCATGAAGCCGACGAGGATGCCGATACCGAAGCCAAACCCGTAGTGACCGACGAAGCGGGCGAGGATGTAGGCCATGATGAGATCGCCGACGGCCTCGGCAATCAGTGCCGGGACCATCCCCGCCTGCACGTCGGCAGCGGTCATCTTGTTCAACTCCTGCCACTGCTTGCCGAACAGAGCGGGCGAATACCAGCCCCAGCCGATCAGGAACTTCACAACCGCGGCGACGATCACCGCGAGCCAACTAATGTCGACGACTGCCGGTTCCATAGCATGCACCTCCCGTTGGTAAATCCGAACGCGGACACACAGGGTCAGACTTCCGGCCTACTCCAGGCCGTCGAAAAGCGCAGTGGACAGATAGCGCTCCGCGAATGAAGGGATGATCAGCACGATATTCTTTCCCGCCATGCCGTCGCGGCTGCCGACAGCGACCGCCGCGGCGATTGCGGCGCCCGACGAAATGCCGACAGGTATTCCTTCGACGCGCGCGCAAAGCCGGGCATAGGAAAAGGCATCTTCGGTCGCCACCTTCACGACCTCATCGTACACTCCGGTGTCGAGTACCTGCGGCACGAAGCCCGCGCCGATGCCCTGAATCTTATGTGGGCCCGGATTGCCGCCCGAGAGCACCGGGCTTTCGGCGGGCTCGACGGCCATGACCTTCACACCCGGCTTGCGCTGCTTCAACACCTGGCCGACGCCGGTGATGGTGCCGCCGGTGCCGACGCCGGCGATAAATATATCGACGGCGCCGCCGGTATCGTTCCAGATTTCCTCGGCGGTCGTCCGGCGATGAATCTCGGGGTTGGCCGGATTGACGAACTGGCCCGGCACGACGGCGCCCGGCGTCTCGCGGACGATCTCGTCGGCCCGCGCGATGGCTCCCTTCATTCCGCGCCCACCTTCGGTCAGCACCAGCTCCGCACCGAGCAGGCGCAGCATCTTGCGGCGCTCAATGGACATTGTCTCAGGCATGACAAGGATAAGCCGGTAGCCGCGTTCGGCCGCGACGAAGGCCAGGGCAATCCCGGTGTTCCCCGAGGTCGGCTCGACCAGCGTGTTGACGCCTGGCCTTATGCTTCCCTTGGCCTCAAGCGCATCGATCATGGCGACGCCGATACGGTCCTTGACGCTGGCGATCGGATTGAAGAACTCGAGCTTGGCGAGAAGGTGCGCGCGCACGTCTTTCATGGCGGCGATGCGGTCAAGGCGCACCAGCGGAGTGTCGCCGATGGTCTCGCTGATCGAATCGTAGATGCGGCCCCGGCCGGGCTTCTTCGTCTCTGCCGGCGATGTCGCCACTGTGCCCTCCACGAACGGCAGTCAGGGCGACATACTAACCCGAAACGCCGGTCGAACCGAAGCCACCCGCGCCACGTGCCGTTTCATCCAGCGTCTCGCGCTCGACGAGATGAACCGACGACACCGGCGCGACGACCAGTTGCGCGATGCGCATGCCGCGCGTCACCGTGAACGGGGTGTCGCCGAGGTTGACCAGCGGGACCTTCACTTCGCCCCGATAGTCGGCATCGATCGTGCCAGGCGCATTCAGCACGGTGATCCCGTGCTCCACCGCAAGGCCGGAGCGCGGCCGCACCTGGCCCTCGTGGCCCGGTGGCAGGGCAATCGAAAAGCCGGTCGGGACGAGCGCCCGGCCGCCGACGGGTATCAGCAAAGCATCCGCGACCGCGGCAGACAGATCCAGGCCGGCGGAAGCAGCGGTTTTTGCCGCCGGCAGCGGCAGCCCTTCGGCGTGCGGCAGCCGCTTCACCGTCACGATCAGGGTCGCGCTCATGTGAGCGCCGCCGCAATTTTTGCGACCAGCCGCTCGGCGACATCGACCTTGGCCAGTCTGGGCCAATCCTCGGTCCCCTTGGCAGAAATGATATGCACGGTGTTCTCCTCTCCACCCATGACGCCGGCTTCCGGCGAAACGTCGTTGGCGACGATCCAGTCGGCTCCCTTGGCCTGCAACTTCCTGGTCGCATTGGCCATCAGGTCCTGCGTTTCCGCCGCGAAGCCGATGACTAGCCGCGGCCGCCCGCGGCCGCGATGGGCGACGGAGGAGAGAATGTCCGGATTCTCCGTGAGCGCCAGCTGCGGCGGCCGCGCGCCCTTCTTCTTTATCTTCTCCCCCTGAAATTTGGCGGCCCGCCAATCGGCCACCGCCGCGGCAAATATCGCGACATCGGCCGGCAACGCCGCATTCACCGCGGCCAGCATCTGCTCCGCCGTCTCGACATGAACAACCTGGACGCCTGGTGGATCGGAGATGGCGACCGGTCCGGAAACCAGCGTCACCCTGGCGCCGGCCCGCGCCGCGGCGGCGGCGATGGCATGGCCCTGACGGCCCGAGGAGCGATTGGCGAGATAGCGGACGGGATCGAGGGGTTCGTGGGTCGGGCCGGAGGTGACGATGACATGGCGGCCGGCAAGCGTGCCGCCGCCGAAGATCGCCTCGACCGCGGCGACGATCTCCAGAGGCTCGGCCATGCGTCCCAATCCGGCTTCGCCGCGCTCGGCCATCTCGCCGGCATTGGGCCCGATGAAGCGCATTCCGTCGGCGCGGAGCGTCGCGACGTTGCGCTGCGTCGCATGATGCGCCCACATCGCCGGGTTCATCGCCGGGGCGAGAAGGACCGGCGCCCGCGTCGCGAGCAGCACAGCGGTGGCAAGATCGTCGGCACGGCCGTGTGCCATCCGCGCCATGAGATCGGCCGTCGCTGGCGCCACGACGATAGCATCGGCTTCGCGGGCGAGACGGATGTGCCCGACGTCATGCTCGTCGTCGCGATCGAACAGGCCCGTAAAGACGCGCTCGCCGGACAGCGCAGACGCGGACAATGCGGTCACGAACTCCCCGGCTGCTTTGGTCATGATCACGCGAACGCGCCCACCACGTTCCTTGAGGCGACGGATGAGGTCGAGCGACTTGTAGGCCGCGATGCCGCCGCCGATGATGAGAAGAAGTGACCGGCCGCCAGGCCCGGCGCCACGCTCGGGCACCGGCCCGTCGCGAAGCAGGTCGGCGATGCTCACGCCAAGCGCCGCCGCAATGCGCGACAGCGTGCGGATCCCGGGATCGTCGCTCTTCCCGCTCAGGATATCGGTGATCGCGCCCTTCCCCAGTCCGGCCTTCAGCGAGGCCGCAGCGGCGCTCAGGCCGCCGGCTGCGAGATGACGCTTCAGCTCTGCCTGCAGATGCGAAATATTGGCCATATGACGGATATATCCGCCGGACACGGAAAAATCCAGCGCATCGGCCTAAAACAGCACCTTCAGGCCGACTACGATCACCGCCAATGCGATCAGCCAGAGCGCGACGCGCCCCCAACGCCCTTCGCGCGCCTCGGCGCGGCCGATGTCCGCCACCGTGTCAGGATCGAGGCGGATGCCGCGTTCACCCATCGCATCGAACTCGCGCGACAGGCGCTCGGCCCGCTCCGCCAGTCGCGGCAGCTCGCCGGCAAGCTTGCCGATCGAGGCCAGCCCGGTCATGGCGCGCTCGAGCTGCCCGGCCGGCCCGAGGTTGCGCTCGATCCAGTCGCGGATCACAGGCTCCGATGTCGCCCACATGTCGAAGTCCGGATCGAGCGAACGCGCCACGCCCTCAATCACGACCATCGTCTTCTGGAGCAGGATCAGCTCGGGACGCGTCTCCATGTCGAAAATCTCGGTGACCTCGAAGAGCAGCGTCAGCAGGCGCGCCATGGAGATGTCGCGCGCCGACTGGCCGTGGATCGGTTCGCCGATGGCGCGAATGGCCTGGGCGAAATCATCGACGGCATGATTGCGCGGAACATATCCCGCCTCGAAGTGCACTTCGGCGACGCGACGATAGTCGCGCGTGATGAAGCCGTAGAGGATCTCGGCAAGGAAGCGGCGTTCGGCCGGTCCGAGGCGGCCCATGATGCCGAAGTCTATGGCGACGATCGTGCCGGCGCGATCGACAAAGAAATTCCCCTGGTGCATGTCGGCATGGAAAAAACCGTCCCGCAGCGCCTGCTTCAGGAATGCCTGCATCAATCGCCGCGCCAGCAATTTTCGGTCGAGGCCGGCAGCGTCGATTTGCGCGAGGTCGGAAAGGCGGATGCCGTCGATCCATTCGAGCGTCAGCACGTCGCGTGCGGTCAACGCCCATTCGACTTTCGGCACACGGAAACCCTCGTCGCCGGCGACCAGCTCCGCCATCTCCGAGAGCGCGGCTGCTTCGAGCCGAAGGTCCATCTCGATCGCGACCGAGCGTGCCAGGGTCTCGACCACGGTCACTGGCCTCAGCCGCCGCGACGCCGGATCGAAACGCTCGACGAAATGCGCGCCGGCGAAGAACGTGCGGAGATCGCGGCGGAAGCGGGAGCGCACGCCTGGTCGCAGGATCTTCACGGCGACGTCGCGACGTTTCCCGTCCCCGGCTACGATTTCAGCCTTGTGAACCTGCGCGATCGAAGCGGCGGCGACCGGCGGCGAAAAGGCAACGAAGGTCGCCTCGATCGGCCTTCCGAGCGCCGCTGAGACCACAGCCCGGGCCTCGGCGTCGGGAAACGGCGGCAGCTCATCACGGAGCTTACCCAGCGCGGCTGCCGCCGCATCGCCGACGAAGTCAGGGCGGGTCGCGAGAAACTGGCCGAGCTTCACGTAAGAAGGCCCGAGGCGGTGCAGGGCCTCGCGCATGCGCTCGGCGCGTTCGGCTTCCAACAGGCCGCGAGGGTCGACCAGCCGGGCCAGGCGAACGGCATTGCGTGGCCCGGCGGGCAACGTTTCGGGATCGAAGAAAGAGAACGCGCCGGCGCGAGCCAGCACGAAGCCGGCACCAGCCAGTCGGAAAAGCGCGGCGATATCCGCCATCGGCGTTCTAGATCTTCCAGCCCGAATGAAGCGCGACTATGCCGCCGGACAGATTGCGCACCGCGACGCGTGCGAATCCGGCGCGTTCGATCATGGCCGCGAAGCGCGCCTGGTTCGGAAAGCGGCGAATCGACTCGACCAGGTACCGGTAGGGCTCTTCCTCGCCGACGACCCACCCGCCAACCTTCGGAATGACGTTGAACGAATAGGCCTCGTAGAGGCGGTCGAGCACCGCGACATCGACGGCGGAGAACTCGAGGCACAGCAGCCGCCCGCCCGGCTTCAACACGCGGTACATCTCACCCAAGGCGACGTCGATCCTGGGGACGTTGCGGATGCCGAAGGCGATGGTGACCGCGTCGAAGCAGCCGTTCTCGAAGGGCAGAGCCTCGGCGTTGGCCTCGACGAACGATATGCGGCCACCCAGGCCGCGCTCAAGCGCGCGCTTCTCACCGACCGAGAGCATTTCCTTGTTGATGTCGGCGACGGTGACAGCCGCACTTGCAGAGCGACCGACAATGCGGAAAGCAATGTCGCCGGTGCCGCCCGCCACGTCGAGCACGGCATAAGGTAGAGAAGTCGCCCGTGGCGGCGACAGCCAGTTGACCAGCGCGTCTTTCCAGACGCGATGCATGCCGGCCGACATGAGGTCGTTCATCAGGTCGTAGCGGCCGGCGACCTTGTCGAACACCGCGTCGACCAGCTCCTGCTTGTCGGCGGTGGACACGGCGCGGAAGCCGAAGGTGTTGTCCCCGGCCGTTTCGCCCGCGTTCGCCTTGCCATCCATGCCTGTCTCCATGATTGGCGCGGACCATAGCCCATGCGCTCCGCGCCAGCTATCGTGCCGCAAGCCTTGCCAAGGGGTTAGCGCCCGAGATGCCCGAGCTTCCGGAAGTCGAAACCGTGCGCCGCGGCCTGCAGCCGGTCATGGAAGGCGCGACATTCGAGAAGGTCGAGGTGAACCGTGGCGACCTTCGCGTGCCCTTCCCGCGCGGTTTCGCACGCCGGCTGACCGGCCGCAGGGTTATTTCGGTCGGGCGGCGGGCAAAGTACCTGACGCTCGATCTCGACGACGGCAACGTGCTGGTCATGCATCTCGGCATGTCGGGATCGTTCCGCGTCGTGAGTGCGCAAGGGACCAGGCTCACCGCGCCACGGACCTATCATGCCGTCGCCAAGCTCCGTGCCCACGACCATGTCATCTTTCATATGGCCCGAGGCGGCAAGAAGCAGCCAGAGACCGTCATCTTCAACGATCCGCGGCGCTTCGGCCTCATGGACATCGTCCCGCGCACCGACCTTGCCGCGTCCCGGCATTTCCGTGCGATGGGCGTCGAACCACTCGGCAACGAACTCGACGGTGCGCTGATCGCCTCTCTGTTCAAGGGTCGCAGAGCGCCGCTGAAAGCCGCACTCATGGACCAGCGGCTGATAGCGGGCCTCGGCAACATCTATGTATGCGAGGCGCTGTGGCGGGCACGCCTTTCGCCCGACCGCAAAGCTGGGACGCTGGGCACCCGCGCTGGCACGCAAAAAGCAGCGGCCCTCGCGGAGGCCATTCGCGAAGTGCTCACCGAGGCGGTCGCCGCCGGTGGCTCGTCGCTGCGCAATCACGCCCGCCCGGATGGCGAGCTCGGCGAGTTCCAGCATACGTTTGCAGTATACGATCGCGAGGGCGAACCCTGCCCGAGGCAGGATGGCGGCGTCATCCGCCGCAAGGTCCATTCCGGCCGCTCGACCTTCTATTGTCCGGTGTGCCAGAAATAAGACGCATGGCGTATCAACTCATCCTCACCGAGGCTCGCGGCCGCGTCGGCGTCGTGACACTCAACCGCCCTCAGGCACTGAACGCACTCAACCGTTCGTTCATCGGCGAGATTACCGACGCCGTCGCCGGTTTTGATGCGGACGACGGCATCGGCGCTATTCTCCTCGCCGGCTCGGAGCGCGCGTTCGCCGCCGGGGCCGACATCAAGGAGATGGCTGACCCCGCTTTCGCGGCGAGCTATTTCGAGGTTCATGCCGGCGCGCTGGAGAAGATCGCAGCGACGCGGAAGCCACTGATTGCAGCGGTATCGGGGTTCGCGCTCGGCGGCGGCATGGAGCTCGCCATGATCGCCGACATCGTTATCGCGGCCGACACAGCGCGGTTCGGGCAGCCCGAGATCACGCTCGGCGTCATCCCGGGCATGGGGGGCACGCAGCGGCTGCCACGCGCGATAGGCAAGGCGTGGGCCTTCGACCTCATTCTTACCGGCCGTCAGATCGATGCGGCCGAGGCGGCGCGCATCGGGCTTGTTTCCCGTGTCGTTGCGGCAGCGGAACTGGCCACCGCGGCCCAGGCGCTGGCCGAGCAGATCGCCGCGCAGCCGCTGCCTGCACTGATAGCAGCAAAGCAAGCGATCAACGCCGCTTACGCCATGCCGCTGGCCGATGGAATCCGCACTGAGCAGCGCCTGTTTCACGGTCTGTTCAGCACGGAAGACCAGAAGGAAGGCATGGCCGCGTTCATTGCGCGGCGGGCCGCGGCCTTCCGCCATCGCTGAATACGCGCCAAGCGTTGACCGGGCACCCTCGTCAGCCTATAAGCCCGCCAATTTCGGGCGGCCGGGGGCCGCCCGTCCTTTGAACGGTACAAAAGGCAAGACATGGCCAACACAACGTCCGCCCGCAAAGCTGCGCGTAAAATCGCGCGCCGGGCCAAGGTCAACGGCGAACGCGTGACGCGCATCCGCTCTTACGTGCGCAAGGTCGACGAGGCTCTCTCTGCCGGCGACAAGGCGGCGGCGGAAGCGGCGCTCAAGGCAGCGCAGCCCGAGCTGATGCGCGCGGCAGCGAAGGGCGTGATCCCGAAGAAGACAGCGGCGCGCAAAGTGTCTCGTCTGGCGCATCGCGTGAAAGCCGTCGCCGCGAAGTGAGCGCGCGGCGCTGACGCGCCCGCAGTGAAAGTCGCTGAAAGGCCCGGCAATTTTGCCGGGCCTTTTCGTTTGGCGTCTAAGATTGACGACACGTCGCGCCGTGCTGGCCGCCGAGTCGCGACGCCGGGCAAACCTCGCATCCATTCCCGTTTTGATTCAATGCGATGGAAGCATGTATGCGGCGAAGGCAGGAAGCGCCCGCGGATTCATGGTGAGTCAATCGTTACCGCGTGAAAAAAATTTAGGTCGCTCTGCTTCGAACATGAGTCGCCCGGTAGAGAAAACGAAGGGCGTGAGTCCGCAACGACTTATCCACCGGTCTCCCACAGTGGCGGCAAAATGAATCACAGGGCGCGGCGCGCGGTGCATCGTCGCTTACGTGGTGAAGGCATTGCGTCACTCCGAGTCGGTGTCTAGCTTTCTTGGCAGCGGGGCCACCGAAATAAAAGCAGGCACGGGGCGTCGCTACAGGTGTGGCCGGTGTCGGCGTGTCGGGGGCTTTGCCAGCGACGTGTCGCACCAACCAGATGCGGGTTCATCTTTGCTGAGTACGTGAGCCTTCTGCGTTTTTGCGGAAGCTGAGAACTATTGTCTCGGGCACAACACCCGAGGCCATCACACATAGCGTTTGATTGCGACACAGGGCACGCGGCGGGCGGGTTCTGTGCGTGAGGGGCCATCTATGTCTTCAGGAAATGCCGGCGGTTACGCCGGAGATATCAGCGCGAAGCAAACGTGGGACGCACTGGCGAAGTCGCCACCAGCGACTCTGGTCGACGTGCGCACGGCAGCGGAGTGGGCCTACGTCGGCGTGCCGGTGGTTTCAGCGCTTGGCAAACAGACGGTGCTCGTCGAGTGGGACGAGTTTCCGTCCGGCGAACTGGTCCCCGACTTCATCGGCCGGCTGAAGAGCGAGCTCAGCAAGCTCGGCATCGGCACAGACGCGCCACTCTATTTCATCTGCCGCTCGGGAAATCGCAGCCGCCAGGCCGCGATCCAGGCGACGGCAGCCGGGTACAGCAATTCCTACAACGTCACTGGCGGTTTCGAGGGACGGCTCGACGGGGAGCGGCACCGCGGAACGGCGGAGAGCTGGAAAGGAGCAGGACTACCTTGGGTTCAGTCATGAGCGCGGCAGCGGCGCCGTCGTTCACTTTCGATGCGGCAGTAAGCGGTGGGACGACCAACGAGGAGGGCAGACGGATGGCAGGGGTACAGGCAGTGACCGAACGGCCGACCGAGGAGCAATGGCAGCGGGTCAAGGCCCGGCTGAAAAGCGAACTCGGCGACGACGTCTTCGGCAGCTGGTTCGGACGGGTCGAGTTCGAAGATGCCGACGTCAGTTCGGTCTATCTGTCGGTGCCGACGCGCTTTCTCAAATCGTGGATCTCGTCCCACTATGGCGAGCGGCTGCTCGCCTTGTGGAATGGCGAGCGCAAGGGCGTGGCGCGCATCGAACTCATCGTGCGCGGCGCGACGCGGCCCAAGCTGGCGTCATCCGAGAAAGCCGACGAAACGGCGCCGGTGCATGTGGCGATCGCAGCGAGCAACACCGTGCCGATGCGGCGCGGCTCAGAGGCGGAGATTGCCGCCTCGGGCTCGGCGACGGCCAACAACGGCATTCTCGGCGGCTCGCCTGTCGATCCGCGTTACACGTTCGAGACGTTCTGCGAGGGCGCGGCCAATCGCGTCGCCTTCGCCGCCGCCAAGGCGGTCGCCGAATCGGTCGCGGGACGCCCAACGCCGTTCAATCCGCTCTACATTCACGCCGGGGTCGGGCGCGGCAAGACGCACCTGCTGCATGCGATCACCCGCGCCGCCCGCGCGGCGCGGCCTGGGCGCAACGTCGTCTACCTGACGGCCGAGCACTTCATGTTCCGCTTCGTCGCGGCACTGCGCTCGCATACCGCCATCCCGTTCAAGGAGTCGCTTCGCGAGATCGATCTCCTGCTCATCGACGACATGCAGTTCCTGCAGGGCAAGTCCGTGCAGCAGGAGTTCTGCCATATGCTCAACCAGCTGATCGACGGCGCCCGCCAGGTGGTGGTCGCCGCCGACCGGCCGCCGGCCGAGCTGGAAACGCTGGACGAACGCGTCCGCTCACGGCTGAGGGGGGGCGTTGCGTTCGAGATCGGGGCGCCCGACCTGCAGCTGCGCCGCGATATCCTGCGCGCGCGTTATCAGCTCGCCTCGGCGCAAAACCCCGGCCTCGACATACCCGAGACGATCCTCGAGTACGTCGCGCAGTCGGTGCTGTCCAATGGCCGCGACCTCGAAGGGGCGCTGAACCGCCTCGTGGCGCAGTGGCAATTCACCCGGCAGCCGGTGACGCTGGTGTCGGCTGAAATCACGCTGCGCGATCTGGTCGGGGCGCGCGAACCGCGCCGGGTGCGGATCGAGGATATCCAGCGGGTGGTGTCGCGCCACTACAACGTGTCGAAAGCCGATCTGCTCTCCGCCCGCCGCACGCGCACGATCGTCAGGCCGCGGCAGATCGCCATGTATCTTGCCAAGGTGCTGACGCCACGCTCGCTGCCCGAAATCGGCCGGCGCTTCGGCGGCCGCGACCACACCACGGTGCTGCACGCTGTGCGCAAGATCGAGGGCATGATCGAGGGCGACAATGCGCTCAAGGAGGAGATTGAGCTCCTCAAGCGCATGATCGACGAATAGCCTTGCCAACTGCGCCCCGGACCGCCAATTTCAGCGGTTCGGGGCGAAGTGCATATCCGTCCGTACCGTATCTGTCTTCAGTAGGGTGGGCTTTCCCATGCGCGCGACCGTCGAGCGATCGCACCTGTTACGTTCCTTGAGTCACGTCCATCGCGTGGTGGAACGCCGCAACACGATTCCGATCCTCTCCAACGTTCTGCTGAGGGCCGAGAACGGCAAGCTGACGCTGAAGGCGACCGACCTCGACCTCGAGGTCACCGAGACCGTGGCGGCCGAAGTCGGGCAGCCCGGCGCGACCACGGTGCCGGCCCATATCCTGCACGACATCGTACGCAAGCTTCCCGACGGCGCGGAAGTCTCGCTCGACACCGGCGACGGTCAGCAGCTCGCGCTGAAGTCGGGTCGTTCGCGTTTCACGCTCCAGATTTTGCCGGAAGCGGACTTCCCCGACCTCACCACCGGCGAGTTTCCGGTGCGCTTCTCACTGCCGGCGCTGACCCTGAAGAAGCTGATCGACCGCACGCAGTTCGCGATTTCGACGGAGGAGACGCGGTACTATCTCAACGGTATCTATCTCCACGCCGTCACCGTCGGGAAGAAGCCGATGCTGCGCGCGGTGGCCACCGACGGCCACCGCCTGGCGCAGGCCCAGGTCGATGCGCCGGAAGGCGCCGACAAGATGGCCGGCGTGATCGTGCCACGGAAGGCAGTGGGCGAGATCCAGAAACTGGTCGAGACCGGCGAAGGCACGGTAGACGTGGAGATCTCGGATACCAAGATCCGGGTCACCATCCCGGCTTCCGGCGGCAATGGCGACATCGTGCTGACCTCGAAACTGATCGACGGCACCTTCCCTGACTACGTACGGGTCATCCCGCAGCACAACGAGAAGGTGCTCAAGGTCGACAAGGCGGAGTTCGCCGACGCGGTCGATCGTGTCTCGACCATCTCGTCGGAGCGCGGGCGCGCCGTGAAGATCGCGCTCGGCGAAGGCAAGATGACGCTGTCGGTCAACAATCCCGATTCGGGCAGCGCGGTCGAAGAAGTTGGCGTCGATTACGACGCCGACCAGATCGAGATTGGCTTCAACTCGCGCTACCTGCTCGACGTCGCTGGTCAGCTCGAGACCAAGACGGCCGAGTTCCGGTTCGCCGACCCCGGTTCACCGACCCTGATCCTGGACGATGGCGCCGCCGATGCGCTGTACGTACTGATGCCGATGCGGGTCTGAGCCGCTCCCAGAGAAACTGGGTCAGTCAGCTCACGAAGCTTGCGCGGAACTCGCGCGGCGTCATGCCCTTGAGCGCGCGAAACATGCGGTTGAAGTTGGCGAGGTTTGGATAGCCAACCTCGTCTGCGATATGTGCAATCGGGCGGCGGGTGTTTACCAGCAGCGCACACGCCTTTCCGATGCGGAGTTCCGCGACGTACTGGCTGACCGTCAGATGCGTGTGGCGGCGGAACAGCCGGTGAAACCCCGAGGGCGACAACGCTGCGAGGTCGGCGAGCGTCACGATCGCCACCGGTTCCTGGTAATGGGCATGAAGATGGTCGAGCACGCGCTCGATGCGGCTCCGATCGGGCAGATCGAGCCGCATGCGATCGGCGGCAGGCCCGGCGATCGGAGTGGCGTCGCGATCGGCGGCCAACATTGCCAAGACCTCGATCAGGCGGAGCAGACGGTCGGGAGGGTCACGCTCCGGTATCGACTCGATCAAAGGCCGGGCCCTGATAGACGCAGAACGCGAAAAAGTAACCCCACGGCCCGCCCGGCGCAGGAGCGATGCGACCGGCCTGAGTTCGGTGAGCGCCCCCGTGATGCTCTCGGCCCACCCCTCGGTGAACCACATGACGAGTGCGCGGTGTGGCAGCGCGGTATCCACGCGCGTCGATGAATTCCATGTGTGCGGCAGGTTCGGCCCGAGCAACGCGAGATCGCCGTCGTCGTAGGTGGAGACCGAGTCTCCGACATATCGCTGCCCCCGGCTGTTCACGGTCAGCGTCAGCTCGAACTCGGGATGGTAGTGCCACTGGAATGGGATTCCGTCGTCGAGCCGGCGGTCGAGAAGGCTCCACGAGGCTCCTTCCGGCACGGTCACCTTCTCGAAAAGTGGGCGCATAACGAGCCTTCTGGTTGAAAGAACGCTGCCAGGACGCACATGACGCCACTTTAGTATCAGTTCTGGCCGGGACATACCAACACGCCAGCGCGGTCCCGACTTACTCTTCTCTCGGCCGATGGGAGGAAGCGCCAATGATGCAGGCTGAAGCGAAGCAGGAATTCGACGTCGCCGACGACATCGTCGCCTTCAAGCGCAAGATGCGTTCCCGCCACGACGTGCTGAAGCGCGCCTACGACGACGTGCGCGGCCATGTGATGAAGGCCGCCGACAAGATTCGCTCCGACAGCGCCGCCGGCCGCCCGACGATCCCCGAGATCGATTTCGCCGACATCCGCGCCGGCAAGGTGAGCGATGCAACGCGCGACGCCGTTCGGCGAACCGGCTGCGCCGTGGTGCGCAACGTCTTCCCGGCGACGCAGGCAACGGAATGGTTCGAGGAGGTCGGCCGCTATCTCGAAGCCAACGACTACGAGAAGAAGGAGGTCGAGCGGCGCAGCCTCGACAAATATTTCTCGGCATTGAAGGCCGGTCGGCCGCAAATCTTCAACGTCTACTGGTCGAAGCCGCAGGTTAACGCCCGGCAGGACGCCAAACTCGCCGAGACGCGCGCCTTCCTGGACCGGCTGTGGGTCAACTGGGAGGGCATCTTCAATCCCGACCTCCAGTGCACGTACGCCGACCGCGTTCGCCGGCGCCAGCCGGGCGACAAGACTCTCGGCCTGTCACCGCACATGGATGCCGGCACGGTCGAAAGGTGGATCGATCCCGGCTACCAGAGCGTCTACGAGAAAGTGTTCGCTGGCGACTGGCGCGGCTACAACCCGTTCGATGCGCGCCATCGGCTTGAGACGCGCGAGATCCCCTCGCCGGCTGTCGCTTCCGTCTTCCGCACCTACCAGGGCTGGACGGCACTGACGCGGCAGGGGCCGAAGGACGGGACGCTGCGCGTCATCCCGATCGCCGAAGGCATCTCCTACGTGCTGCTCCGGGCGCTCCAGGACGACGTCCCGGAAGACGACCTCTGCGGCGCGGCGCCCGGCCGCGCGCTCGGCGTCAGACCGGAGTGGCATGCGGACATGATGGCCGGCACCGTTTCGATCCCCGAGGTCAATCCGGGCGACACCGTTTGGTGGCACACGGACATCTGCCATTCGGTGGCCGACGAACATGCCGGCAAGGAATACGCCTCGGTGATTTACATCGGGTCGGCGCCCGACTGCCCCAAGAACCGCGCCTACCTGCCTGGCCAGAAGGCCGCCTTCCTTGAGGGACGCTCACCACCGGACTTCGCGCCAATGAACTTCGAAGTCGATTTCAGGGGTCGCGCCACGGAAGCCGATCTCACCGATCTCGGCCGCCGACAAATGGGCTTTTGATCCCTCGCGACCGTCTGCCGGAAACAAGAAGGGCCGCCGCGATCGCCGCGACGGCCCTTCCATTGTCAGTCCGCGATCACGCGCGAACCTAATACCGGTCCATCACTAGCAGGAGCACGCTCCGCACGTTGCGATGATCCACTCATAGGTCGCCGGCGTCCGCGGCGTAAGACAATGAGACACTGGATCACCTCCTTTCGTTCGTTGACGGGAGACAACAATATGGGCCCGTCTTGGCGCGACGGCAAGCCGGCTCACTTCGCGGTCGGCAAATGGTCGGCGTCCCACTCGTCGTGCGGGATCGCGTCGCCGACCTTGAACTGGAATCCGTCTACCACGGTGTGATCGGGCGAGAGCACGCACTCGTAGTCGAGCGCATACCAGGCACCGGCGGAGAGGAAAGCCGCGCCCGGCGCTTCTATCTTGTCTCCGGCTGTCACCTCATCGGCCGTGGCATACGCGATGATGCGCTCCGGCCTCATGGTCGCCTTCCACGCGTGCACCTGTTCGATGGCCTCCAGATTGCAGAGCTGAACGGCCCGTTCCTCACCGTTGAAATGAGCGAGTTCCTTCGCGGCCTGTGCCGCGCCGGGTTCGGCCAGGGCGAGGGCCGAAAGCATCTTCGTCGGCCGGATCATGCCAGGCACCGTAGCCGGCGCCAGAGCAGGCGCCCCGGGGGCGGCGGGCGGTGGCGATGGCAAGGGCCGTTCGGTAGTCGCGGCGTCGTACTCGTCGCTGGTGACGAAATCAACCTCTACGCTTGGCTCGTCGGGAGGTACCGCGACCGGGCGCCGCGGCCACCACACCGCTGCGCCAAGCAGGACAGCATGAAACAGCAACGAGGCAAGCACGCCCCAGGCGAGCGCGTCGGCCATGGCCCAGCGCGGCAAGCGACCCTCAGGAACCAACTCCCGCAACGACACGCGCGACTGCTTCTGCTGCGATTCTGCTTTGCCGCGACAGGATAGGCCAGAGCGCCGCCACGCCCTATAACCGCCTCGCCATGCCTGCTGCCGCGACCGCCGCCGTCACCCGCCTGAAGCTAACGGGCTTCCGCAATTATGCGATGCTGAGCGCCGATTTCGACGGCCGTTCGGTGGTGCTCACGGGGCCGAACGGCGCCGGGAAGACCAATCTGCTCGAGGCGATTTCCTTCCTTGCTCCCGGCCGCGGGCTGCGTCGTGCCAATCTCGAGGAGGTCGCGCGACACGGCGGCGACGGCGCGTGGGCGATCGCGGCTACCGTCGATAACGCCGCGGGCGAAGTCGAGATCGGAACCGGGGTAGCCCTCGGGGCGGAGGGGCCGGAGAACCGGCGCTCCGTGCGCGTCAACCGCGCCCCGGCCCGCTCCACCGACGCACTGGCGGAGCACCTCGGTGTGCTGTGGCTGACGCCGGCCATGGATGGCCTGTTCACCGGACCGGCGGCGGAGCGGCGCCATTTTCTCGACCGGGCCGTGCTCGCCATCGACAAGACACACGGGTCGCGCGTCAATGCCTTTGAGAAGGCGACGCGCGGGCGCAACAAGCTCCTCGCCGAGCCCAATCCAAATGCCCAATGGCTGGACGCCATCGAGACGGAGATGGCCGAACTCGGGGTTGCCGTCGCAGCTGCGCGGCGCGAGTGGGCGGCATTGATCGTGCGTCTCATCGCGGCCGGCGGCAGCGACTCGCCCTTCCCATGGGCCGAGATTCAGCTCGAGGGCACCTTGGAACACGCCCTCGATTCCCATCCGGCGAGCGTGGTCGAGGCCAACTACGCTGCCGAGCTTGCCGGCGAGCGGCCGCATGACGCCGCCGCCGGCCGCACGCTGAGCGGTCCGCACCGCTCGGACCTGCGCGTACGTCATGGTCCCAAGCAGATGGCGGCGGAAACGTGCTCGACCGGCGAGCAGAAGGCGCTGCTCATCGGACTTGTGCTGGCTGAGGCACGATTGGCAACCGAGCTCACCGCCGAGACGCCGGTGGTGCTGCTCGACGAGATCGCCGCCCACCTCGATGCAGCCCGGCGCGAAGGGCTTTTCCAGGTGCTCACCGACCTTGGTTGCCAGGCGTTCATGACCGGCACCGAGGCGGACGTTTTCGCGGCGCTGGGCGAGCGGGCGGAGCGTTTTTCGGTGCGCGATGCCACCCTCGGACGGGCTGAATCCGGCTAATCGGACAGCGGGCCGGACAGGGGCGGCTAAGCCCTTGGAATCGGAGGGTTTTCCACAGGCCGATTCAGGGGCTAAATCTCTGAAATACCCTCGAAATTCGCCTGCCGAGTTGCTATATTTCTCACAGTGATTCTGGGCCGTTTTCGGGTGCCTGTCCGGCACTCTGTCCGGTGGCCCGAGAGACCCCTCCCGTAGCCGTTCGATCGGAAGCCGAATGAACGAGATGAAGCCTGTTGCCGCGCGCGAAAGCGAATACGGCGCCGAGTCGATCAAGGTCCTCAAGGGCCTCGACGCGGTGCGCAAGCGGCCGGGCATGTACATCGGCGACACCGA
>DASZQY010000080.1:0-4509 GCA_035549395.1 Bauldia sp. | reverse complement strand
CGTCGTGAAGCAGTACGGGCGCGCGATCTCGTCGGCGTTGCGCAAGCACTTCGGCAACCGCATTCCCGAGACGATCATCGAGCCCGGCCGCGGCATGGTCGGCGACGCCGGCATCATCAAGGCCGAGGTCGTGCTGATCTCGAAGAAGTCGGCGAACGAAGGCGAGCCGCGCTGGGTCTATCTCGACATCGGCAAGTTCGGCGGCTTGGCCGAGACGATGGACGAGGCGATCCGCTACCCGATCCGGACCGCGCACGACCGCGACGCCACCGCGCCGTGCATCATTGCCGGCCCGACCTGCGATTCGGTCGACGTGCTTTACGAGAAGGCGCCCTATGATCTGCCCGTGTCGCTCTCCATCGGCGACGAGGTCCTGATCGAGGGCACCGGTGCGTACACGACGACCTACTCGGCGGTCGCCTTCAACGGCTTCGCCCCGCTCAAGTCTTACGTGATCTGACGCCGATGATCGTATTCGCTGATGAAGCGGCGGCCGATGTGGCCGCCCGCGAAGCGCTGCTCGACCGCGCCATGGGCAAGGCGCGCGTGCTGAAGCCGTCCGAGCGGCTGCGGCGCGGACGCCTGCCGGCGGCCGGGCTGGCGCTCTCGGCGCGCGAACATGGCCGGCTGGTCGGCTCCGTCAGGCTGTGGAACGTCGAAGCCGGCGGGCGCCCTGCCCTCCTGCTCGGGCCGCTTGCCGTCGATCCGGAGGCACAGGGCGAGGGCATCGGCTCCGGCCTGATGCAGATGGCGATCGCCCGCGCCGGCGACCTCGGGCATGGCGGGATCATTCTCGTAGGCGATCCCGAATACTACGCGCGCTTTGGCTTCACCGCAGAACGGACGTCCGGATTGCTCATGCCGGCGCCCGTCGAGCGACGCCGCTTTCTCGGCCTGGACCTTAGGCCGCTGGCACTGGCCGGCGCGGCGGGGAGCGTCGTCGCGACCGGCGCACCGCTTGCGGCGACGCGACTCGCCGCCTGAAACGCCGCGAGGCGCGCCCGTCGCCGGAGCGCGCCTCGCAGTTCCCCGTCCGCTAACGCTAGAACTTGTAGTCGAGCGAAGCCCTGAGAATGTTGGCCGTCGTGTGGTTGCTGCTGGTGATCAGCGCCCAGCCCGGCGGATCCGGCTCCGAGAAATTGAAGTTCTGCGTGCCGAGATCGACGTAGAGATATTCGGTCTTCAGGAACCAGTTTTTGCCGAGCGGCGCCGCAATGCCGCCGCCGAGTGTCCAGCCGACCTTGGTGTTGTAGGCGTTGTTCGTAATGACGACGTCATCGTCATAGTAGTCGTGCAGGCTCGAGTTGATCGCAGCCACCGCGACACCGCCCGTGCCGTAAAGCAGCATCGAACCCAGCGGCACTCCGATATTGACCCGCGCCGTCGACAGCCAGCTGATGGTCGACTCGGCCATGAAGGCGTTGTCCGGGTCGGTATAGCTGCCGTGGATGTTGGCACCGGAGAAAT
Organism: Bauldia sp.; assembly: GCA_035549395.1. Lineage (GTDB taxonomy): Bacteria > Pseudomonadota > Alphaproteobacteria > Rhizobiales > Kaistiaceae > DASZQY01. The sequence continues at coordinate 3,042 of DASZQY010000080.1, read as the reverse complement.
CACCGACGACGCCGAGCACCATCGGGCCGCTCTGCCAGTTGTACCCCGCCTCGAGGCCGCCGATCAGGCCCGAGTTGGAATAGTTGAAGGGGTCCTGTGTTGCGTCCGGATCGCCGCCCGGATCATCATAGACACTGGTCGGCCCACCCGCGACCGTGCCCCAGCCGTAGCCGAGCTGCCCGCCGATATAGATGCCCGACCAGTTATAGGCGGCCGGCCCGGCCGACGCCGCCTGCGATGTGGCGCCCAGCGCGACGAGCGCCGCCGCCAAGGCAATCCCGCGGAATTTCATCTGTCCTGTCCTCGAAATGCTCCGCGGCGCCGTGCCGCGAAGGTCCTGAATGGGAGGATAGACAAGCAGGCGTTGACATCTGGTTACCGTTAATCATCTGCAAAAAAACGGATATGGTGGTGCCGTCTGGTTTCATTCTGGAGGGCGACATGCAGAAGAACTGGCTGATTGCTGCGGCGATCGGCGCGATATTGGTCGGCTGGACCGCGACGCGGGCGGCGGCCGACGATCTTGGCGGGACCGAGTGGTACTCGACCAACGACGATTGCGGCATCGACGAGATCGACTTCGAGTCGGATGGCACGATGCACGCCTACGACTTCTTCAGCGAGGATGACGACACGGGCGAGTGGAGCATCCAGGGCAACCGCATCCACATCGAATACGACTCCTGGTACGGCGGCATCGACGGACAGTTTACCGACGGCAGCCACATTGCCGGCACCGAGACCTGGAAGGACGAGAAGACAAAGGCCGTCGAACGCGACGAGTGCGACTTCGAGCTCGGCAAGAGCTAGGCGCCCAGCGCCGCCTGCTCGGCAATGATGCGATCCATCAGCACCTCCTCGGCGCTTTCCGGCGGCGGGGGACCCTTCAGGCGCGCCCTGGCGTGCTTGACCGATTCCTCCAGGATGGTGTCGAGATCCTCGGCGCAGGTGAACGGGCCGGCGACGCTCTTGACCTTGCTGTTGTCGAACAGCGCCGACCACGACTTGTCGCCGATCAATGGCCCTTCCCAGGCGGGGTTGTAGCGGACCAGCGTATCGGTCGGGACGTGGGCATGGATCGCCTTGACGCCAAACGCGCGCCCGATGGCGTCGTGAATCTGATCCCAGGTATGAGCGCGATCGGCGGTGATCTGGAAATCGTCGTCGATCGCCTTCGGGTTGCCGAGCAGCCTGACGAACGGCACCGCAAGGTCACGTGAACGGGTCAGGGTCCATAGCGACGTGCCATCACCGGTAACGATGACCGGCCGGCCGGCAAGCATGCGCCGGATGGCGGCGTCGGCATCGCCCATCTGGACCGGCATGCCCGTACGCACGGTGTGGCTCGGGCGGACGATCGTCCACTTCAGCCGGGTCTGCTCGCGGAGCGCCCTCTCGCACGCGATCTTGTTGCGGCTGTATTCCCAGTAGGGATTCTCGAGCGGCGTCTTCTCGGTGATGACGTAGTGGCGGGCCGGCTTCTGGTAGGCGGAAGCCGACGAGATGAAGACGTACTGGCCGACCTTGCCGGTGAAGGTCGCGATGTCCTTCTTTATTTCAGCCGGCGTGTAGAGGCGGAACTGGCACACAACGTCGAAGGTGCGGTTGCCGAGCGCGCCGTAGGTCTCGCCATGCATGTCGCCAGTGAGCGTCTCGACACCCTTTGGCAGCTCGACCGAGGTCTTGCCGCGGTTGAGCACCGTGACCTTGTGGCCGGCGGCTACCGACTCCTGCACGCAGGGCAGCGAGATCTGCCCGGTGCCGCCGATGTAGAGGACGCTGAGCGCCATCGTGTTTCCCCCTTCAAAACCCTGCTGGCTTTGGCGCGAGACTCCACGGGCGCCGGCGAAGCGCGCACGTCAAATGTGAACCGCGTCCCCTGGCTGTCGTCCCGGCGAAAGCCGGCACCCATCGGAGCGCTTACCGCCAGTCGCACGATCGCAGCAAGCTTGCTCTGCGAGACGCTGCGCTTCCACCCGGCTCAGCGATGGACCCCGGCTTTCGCCGGGTGACGGACGTATCGTCCAGTCCCCGCTTCCTGAGCAGCGCGTCGGAAGTCGGCAGCCGGCCGCGGAAGGCGATGTATGCCTCTGCCGGATCGCGGAGATAGCCGGCAGAATAAACGAAATCGTGCAGGCGCTTGCCGGTCTCCGGGTCGAAGATGTTGCCGGTTTCCTCGAACGCCTCGAAGGCGTCGGCGTCAAGCACCTCCGACCACAGGTAGCTGTAGTAGCCCGAGGCGTAGCCGTCGCCCGAGAAGATGTGAGCAAAGTGCGGCGTGCGGTGGCGCATGACCATCGCCTCCGGCATCCCGATCCTGGTCAGCGCCGCCTTCTCGAATTCGATCACGTCGACGCTTTCCGCTTCCGGCAGCAGATGAAGGTCGAGATCGACGATCGCCGAGGCGGTGTACTCGACCGTGGCGAAGCCCTGATTGAAGCGGCGCGCCGCGAGCACCTTATCGAGCAGCGCCTTCGGCATCGGCGCGCCGGTCTCGGCATGCCGGGCGAACGCGGACAGGACCTCGGGCTGCTCCAGCCAGTGTTCGTAGAGCTGCGACGGCAGCTCGACGAAATCGCGCGCCACATTGGTGCCGGCGATCGACGGATAGGTGACATCGGAAAGCAGGCCGTGCAACGCGTGACCGAACTCGTGGAACAGCGTGCGGGCGTCGTCAAAGGAGAGCAGCGTCGGCTTGCCTTTGGGCGCCCTGGCGAAATTCATGACATTGACGACCACTGGCCGCACGTCGCCGGTCAGCTTCTGCTGGTCGCGGAGCGCCGACATCCAGGCGCCACTGCGCTTGGAGGCGCGGGCGAAGTAGTCGCCGAGGAAGGTGCCGACGTTTCGGCCGGCGCGGGAAACCTTCCAGACGCGGACATCGGGATTGTAGAGGCTCTCGCCTTTCACTTCCTCGAAGGTGAGGCCGAAAAGCTTGCCGGCGACGCTGAAGGCGGCAGCGATGATATTGTCGAGCTGGAGGTAGGGCTTGAGCTCCGCCTCGTCGAAATCATAGGCGCGCTTGCGCACACGCTCGGCGTA
>DASZQY010000079.1:0-1660 GCA_035549395.1 Bauldia sp. | reverse complement strand
GATCGTCGTCGCGGAAGAGGGCCGTCATCGGTCGCGAATGCGGCCCGGGCGGACAATTGTGGCGGCAGAATTGCGGCGCCGGACTGCCGCTAGGGCCGCCAGTCCAGCGATACATGACGGGGTGCGGCGGCCACCCGCGCGATCCAGCGGCTGATGCCGGGGTACTGCGCAAGCTCGTATCCGCCTTCCTCCGCGACGTGGGTGTAGGCATAAAGCGCGATGTCGGCGACCGAGTAGTTGTAGCCAACCAGCCAGTCGTGGTCCTTGAGCCGCGCCTCCATGACAGCCAGCGCGCGGTTGCCCTTCTCCAGCCAGCCCGCGAGCTGCTCCCTGGTCGCCTTGCCGCGCTTGTCGGGATAGACCGTGATCCATGACCGCGCGACCGCGATCTGCGGCTCATGGTCGTACTGCTCGAAGAACAGCCACTGGTTCACCTGCGCACGCTCATAGCGATCCGCGGGCAGGTAGCGCGTGCCATCGGCCAGGTAGAGCAGCATGGCATTCGATTCCGACAGCTTGCGCCCGTCGGGCAGCACGAGCAGCGGCACCCGCCCGTTCGGGTTCAGCGCCAGGAACTCGGCCGTGCGCGTTTCGCCACGGTCCGGCGCGACGTCGACCAGGCGAAACGGCAGCCCGAGGAGATGCAGCATCAGCCGCGGCTTGTAGCAGTTGCCGGAGCTCTGCATCGAGTAAAGGATGTATTCGCCCGTCGTCGCGCTCATGGCGCCTTGCTTAGCAGGGCGCCTTGCGCAGCGTCCAATTCCAAAACCAAAGCAAATTCATCAGCCGGAACGATGGGTGTCGATGCCGGCGCCCGCGATATGGCACCTTGTATCGCAGGCCCCGGCGGCATAGGTTCCGCGCGCTTTTTTGCCCGGAAACTCAAGTCCCGAACCCCAATCCCGGAACTCTGTCATGGCCTTCCTCGCCGACTCGCTCAGCCGCATCAAGCCGTCCGCCACGATCGCGGTCACGGACAAGGCGCGCGCGCTGAAAGCGGCGGGCCGCGATGTCATCGGCCTTGGCGCCGGCGAGCCCGATTTCGACACCCCTGACAACATCAAGGAAGCCGCGATCAAGGCGATCCGCGACGGCAAGACCAAGTACACTCCGGTCGATGGTATCCCGGAGTTGAAGGCAGCCGTCGTCGCCAAGTTCAAGCGCGAGAACGGCCTGGACTACAAGGCGGACGAGGTCAGCGTCGGTACCGGCGGCAAGCAGGTGCTGTTCAACGCTCTGCTCGCCACGCTCAACCCCGGCGACGAGGTGATCGTGCCGGCGCCCTACTGGGTGAGCTACCCCGAGATCGTCGCTCTGGCCGGCGCCACGCCGGTGTTCGTCACTGCCGGCATGGAGACGGGTTTCCGGCTCACTCCGGCGGCGCTGGAGAAAGCGATCACGCCGAAGACCAAGTGGGTGATCCTCAACTCGCCCTCGAACCCCTCCGGCGCGGCGTACGGCACCGCTGATCTCAAGGCTCTGACCGATGTGCTGGTGAAGCATCCGCACGTCTGGGTGTTGACCGACGACATGTACGAGCACCTCGTCTACGACGGCTTCACGTTCACGACGCCGGCGCAGATCGAGCCCAGCCTGAAGGAGCGCACGCTGACGCTGAATGGCGTGTCGAAGGCCTATTGCATGACCGGGTGGCGTATCG